>NZ_JBYLHW010000056.1:0-15912 GCF_057747715.1 Bacillus sp. JST-5
TACCGTAGTCATCTTATCGCTGCATAGATCGCAGTATCCCTTTTTTAAAAATTGTTTACTTTATAGGGCGCAGTTCAATTTGACAGCCCCTTTTTTTTACTTCATTTTTTCTTTTAATACGTCGACAGCTTTTTTCACTTGAGGATCATTTTCTTCAAGCCATTTACGAACGTCTTCCATTAATTTTAGCGTCGTTTCACCTTGAATGGTTCCTGTCTGTTTTATATTCTTAGATTTTTGAAACTCCATGACAGCTTTTTTTGTTGCTTCATCAAACAATCCATCTGCTTTTCCTGGATTGAATCCTAACAGTTCAAGCATTTGCTCGGCTGCTTTTACAATCTCAGATAAATCTGCTTCCTTTAATTCCTGATCAGGATTGATAAATGGCAATTTTGAATACTTTGATGGTGAAACTTTATAATCTGGTTCAATTCCTTTTTTATGAATCCAATTGCCATTTGGTGTTAACCATTTGGCAGTCGTAATTTTTAAGTTAGATCCATCTGGTAAGTCTTCTGCAGATTGAACCGTCCCTTTTCCAAATGTTTTTTCTCCGATTAATGGAATTCCGCCTTTTTCTTTAACAGCTCCTGCTAAAATTTCAGAAGCACTGGCACTTCCACCATCGATGAGAACAACAACTGGAATATCTAAAGGTTCTTCTTGATCAGAGATATATCGTTGTTTTGAGCCATCTTTATATTCGACTTGGAAAATAACTTCCCCTTTAGGGACAAACATGCTAGTAATACTTACTGCTTGTGGAAGAAGACCTCCAGGATTTTGTCGAATATCTAAAATTATTCCCTTCATTCCTTGTTTCTTTAAATCAGTGATATGCTGTTTTAACTCATCAGTCGTATTCTCAGAAAAAGAGGTAATTTGTATTTTCGCAATACCGTCTTCCAACATTTCACTATAAACAGTCTCTAAAGGAATGGTATCTCTAGTTATGATAAACGTTAACGGTTCTTCCACTCCTGGACGCTGAATCGTTAATTTGACCTTTGTTCCTTTCTTACCACGAATTAGTAATACTGCTTCCGATGAACTCATCCCTTGAATGCTTTTTCCATCAACTTCTATGATTTTATCGTTCGGTTTTAACCCTGCTTTTTCAGCCGGCGATCCTTTGATAGGAGATACAATCACTATGTATCCATCTTGTTCCTGGATTTCGGCACCAATTCCTTCAAAGGATGATGAAATGCTTTCATGAAAGCTTTTTGCCTCTTCTACATCCATGAAATCTGAATATGGATCTCCCAGTGCATCAATCATTCCGTTAATGGCACCATTAATCAACGCTTCTTGATCAACATCTTCATAATAATTTTCTTTTATTTTATCAAAAGCATCATATAACTTTTTAAATTCTTCTCTTTCTCTAAATTGAATTTTCTCGACAACTTTTTCATCACCAAAGGCTAGAGCAAAGGTAGTGATTCCCGCTGTAATGAAAACGAGGAAAAATGAAAGCATGATGAAATGAAATTTTTTTATTTTCATATATTTAATTGAGGTTTGTTCAGTTTCATTAAATTCTTTTTTCTCTTCATTTTCCATAATGTCACCACTTTCAAACGGATTGATCAAAAAATAGGACGTTCATTTTTTAAGAATAGCATGTTTTTTTAGAAAATCATAGTCATTCTACTTTCTATTTTCCATTTCATTCATGAATATTTTATCACAGAAAAGGAGAAATTAAATAGTTGACGTTGAAACCCAAACCTCAATTTATTATGTTTATATATAATTGAAATGCTACCAAGTAGCAATTTCAATCATATATGTTGCAAATTTACTTTCGGAGATTACATCTATCCACATAATCATATATCGGATTTGTTCCTTTACAAAATGCAGGATTTTTTATTGTATCAAGAGTTGTTTGTAAAATTATCGATATACGGCAGCAAAAAAAATTGAAAGTTTTTAATAAAGTAAATGCATAAAAAACCCCGTAAAAGTTCGTTTGACGGTAAACTTTTACGGGGTAATTAAATTTGAGGACAGTTCTTATTAATAAATTATTCTTTAATAGCAGCTTCCAACGCCACTTCAATCATATCATTAAACGTTGTTTGTCTTTCCTCAGCAGATGTCGCTTCACCTGTTAAAATATGGTCACTAACTGTTAAAACAGAGAGTGCTTTACGTCCAAATTTAGCAGCTAACGTATATAGTGCAGCTGTTTCCATTTCGAGAGCTAGTATGCCGTATTTTGCCCATTTTTCATGTTCAGCAGTTTCGCTATAGAACAAGTCAGCTGTAAAAACGTTTCCGACTTTTACAGATAATCCTTTTTCTATAGAAGCATCGTATGCTTTTTTAAGCAAATCAAAGTTTGCTGTTGGAGCAAAATCAATACCTTTAAATGTAAGTTTATTGATTTGTGAGTCAGTGGATGCACTCATTGCAATGATAACATCTCTCACTTTTACATCTTTTTGTATAGCTCCACAAGTTCCGACACGAATTAAATTTTGCACTCCATATTCTTGCATCAATTCTGTTACATAAATTGAAATAGATGGAACACCCATTCCAGTTCCTTGAACGGAAATTCTTTTTCCTTTATATGTACCTGTATAGCCAAACATATTTCTTACTTCATTGTAGCATTTGGCATTTTCTAAAAATGTTTCAGCTATATATTTTGCACGTAATGGATCCCCTGGTAATAATACCGTATCGGCAATTTCATTTTGTTTAGCAGCAATATGAATGCTCATTAAGATTCCTCCTTAAGATTGATCGTCTGTTTTTTTATTTCCATTGAAACTATAACATATTCATTAAAAAAGTAAAATGATTCGCTAAAACTGTCAGAATAATTCCGATTCAAATCATGTCTTATTTTTTATCTAAAAAAGGAGATACTATCTCTAAGTCACTCACTAGGAGGTGAATGAGATTGGGTAAAAAACATCGAAATCGAATCAATTCACCAAAAAAGAACAACCACATACCTCCTGAGCAAATAATCGCCGAACATGTGGCACATGCAAAAGAATTTTCGGCAAAAAAAAGGAAAAATCCATAAATGATTTACCTTCTGCATGATTGAGGTAGTCATGCGGAAGGTAGAACTTATGCGTATTTTCTTATCGTTTGTTCTATTAACTGTTTCATATTTGGAATGTTAGATACCGAAACTTGAAACGATATTTTCGATTCATCCATTTCAAGTGCCTCCACTAATAATCCTCTAATTCCTCTTGATTTTCGATTGTATTTACTTTTGCTGATCCAATCATGATACTGGCAAAAAATTGTTGAATAATGACTTCTCGATACCTCCTAAAATAGTCATCATTTTATATTCAATAATTTAAACTAATAATCCTTCATAAAACGACCGCTCCTTTTTATTTTGAGCGGCTTTTTCATTAAGGAAAATTCATATCATTTAGTTTAAGTAAGGAAAAATAAAAACAAAGTTTATTCGTCTTTATTAAATAGTTGATTTTGATTTTTTAAAATGGCATCAAGCTTTTTAACAATTTCCTTCATTTTTTTATGATACGTTTCATCGCCAAATAATCGATATAATGACTGATAATCATTATACATATCTAATAAAAAATCAATGTTAGCCATTTCACTTTTTTCCGGTTGTTTTTTTCTATTTTGTGGAATAGGCAATTTCTTAATATAATTTTGGTTTTTTAATAACATTTTTGCTTTTTCTTCATCTGCGATAAATATTAATTCGTCCTCTGATGCCTCCAGCCATTGCCCATCTTCCATCCTAGACAACTCATAAATAATGTCTTCCCATGCAGTATCACGATATCTCCATAATTCAATTCGAAAACCGATGACAATAAAAAAATCTTGTCCATACCCTTTTACTTTTACAATATCTCCGAAGTGATATTTATACGAAAGTGGAATATATTCTTGATTTTGATACAAACCATTTTTTTCGTTAGCAATCGTTAGCTGATCTTCTAAAAAAAATTCTTTTTTTCCTTTTAATCGATATATCCATTTTTGTTCAAAATATTTAACAGATTCTATCGAACTTATGAATCCATATGGTTCAACAATCACTGAATCACCGACAGAAAACTTTGGTTTTCGTTTTCCACTCATATCCTTCCATCCTTTTACCTATCTAAAAGGTTTTTACAAACATTATATGCAGCGGAAAACCTTATGAGTGTATTTCTTAAAGGATAAAATTTTGAGATCTTTGAAGTTGGAACTAATATATAATTTTCTAGATTATCAAAGTGGATATTGCGACTACTGCAGAATCGTCATAGGAATTAGATATGGAGGATCCGAGTTGTGCCCTAGAAAAGGACCGACTAAAAGATGAGCAATAGAATAAAGACACTAATGATAAAAAATCACTAGTGTCTTTTGATAATTGATTATGGTTTGTTTAAACTTTGAACATTTTCTCATTTTGGACATACATTTCCCATGCTTCATCAAATATTCTCATGGATGGTAAATAATCCCCGTTTAGTTCTAAATATTGACTAATTTCTTGATAATCGGAAGAGCGTTTTGGAAAGCTATGATCTAAATAGGCATGATTTGCAAATATTGCTAATTCACTTTTACCTTCACTATTACGATGGGTCATCAAATATTGATAAAACGTTTTTGCCATTCATCAATCATCCTAAACATTTTTTTCATATTCTATCATAAATTTTGCTGTCTTCAAGAGGATGATGAAAAATCGAAATAATTTCTTTTTAATAGTCTTGGTTGTTTCATAATATTTTCATAAGTGGTTTTTTTCGGAAGTTTACTAGCATCGATTAAAAACAATTGATCTTCGATTTCTTTTGTCTTTTCTTCCGTTAAATATTTCATGTTGCAATCTTGGCATGAAATAACCGGAGTTTCATGGATTTCTATTGCTCTAGTACCATCGGGTAGTTCCCAATATACCACATCTTTTTCTTCATGAATATTTTTACTTTCACACCATTCGCATTTAAGTGGTTTCATTTGTTTCAACCTCTTTATTAGAAAAATATTTTTCTTGTTGTGCTTTAAATTTTTTCTCTTTTAACTTATCACGTTTTTCTCGTAACATTTTCAAACTCGCATGTTGAGGATCACTTTCATATTTTTTTCTTTTTTCAATTCGCTCTAACCCTTCTGGGACAAGATTGAATCTTTGTTCAGACAGTAGTGAAGCAATACCTGTATTCGAACGTTTTTCTTCCATATCAGGGTAAATTTCTTTAAAATAGGCTTCTGCTCGATTCGGAACATAATTTTCTGGTTCAGGATAAGTGGTAATCACTCCTTCATAGTTTCGAAGTACAACTTTATCTGCACTTTGCGAAATTAAATAATTAGGTTGAAGAGCAATCTTACCACCACCTCCTGGAGCATCGACGACAAATGTTGGAACTGCATAACCTGAAGTGTGTCCACGAAGCGCCTCTATAATTTCCAATCCTTTGGCTACAGGTGCACGGAAATGACCTATTCCTTCAGACAAATCACATTGATAAATATAATAAGGTCTTACACGCATTTTCACTAAATCGTGCATTAATTTTTTCATAATCGGCACGGAATCATTAATACCAGCCAATATGACTGATTGGTTTCCAACCGGTACCCCGGCATCTGCCAACATTTCACATGCACGCTTAGAGTCTTCCGTAATTTCAATGGATGTATTAAAGTGGGTATTTAGCCAAATAGGATGATATTTCTTTAATATATTGCATAATTGTTCCGTAATCCGTTGTGGAAATACTACAGGCGCACGAGTACCAATTCGTATAATTTCAACATGTGGAATTTCACGTAAATTTTTTAAAATATATTCTAAAATTTGATCGTTTATTAACAATGCATCCCCGCCTGATAATAGAACATCACGAACTTGAGGAGTTTTGCGAATATAATTGATGGCAGCATCTAGCTGTTTTTTCGGCACTCCCATCCCAATTTGGCCGGAAAATCGGCGGCGTGTACAATAACGACAATACATGGAACATTGGTTTGTGACTAAGAATAGTACACGATCCGGATAACGATGTGTTAAGCCTAATACTGGCGAATCTTCATCTTCGTGTAGTGGATCTTCTAAATCATATGGGGTTTTATGCAACTCTTTTGAAATTGGAACTGATTGCATGCGGATTGGACATCTTGGATCATCAGGATTCATTAGCGATGCGTAATATGGAGTAATATTTAACGGAATAGTTTTGGCTGAAATTCTTACACCTTCCTCTTCTTCAGGTGTTAAATTAATAACCTTTTTTAAGTCATCGATTGTTCGAATCGTATTCGTCAGTTGCCAAAGCCAATCATTCCACTGTTCATCCGTTACATCTTTCCAAAGTTCTATTTCCTTCCAATGACGTTTCGGCTTATATAAATCAAATTTCATTTCTCATACCCCCTTGTTCATTTGTTAAAATAAAATGCAAGAATCGTGCCAACTATTACTTAATTATTGAAATTAATGGTAAAAAAAAATCACCTCTATATAGGTGATAAACTATACCATTATGATAAAACGTATAAACTTGGTTCCAATTGATATTTTTGAATTTTATATTGAAGGGTTTGTCGAGGAATTTTTAACAGTTTTGCCGATTGTTGAATGTTACCGTTTGTATTTCGTAATGCATCATGAATCAACTTTTTTTCTAACTGTTCAACTTGATCTTTTAATGATTTCTTCTCCATCGATAAATTTTCGTCTTCACTTGGTAATCGGTCCTTCCAATAGATGGGTAAATGCTCAACATCAATATATGAATCTTCACAAAAATTCATCGCATATTCTATCGTATGTTTTAATTCTCTTACATTTCCCGGCCAAGTATAATGTAAAAATGCCTGTTTCACTGTTTCTGTTAATCCTATAATCGATTTTTCAAATGAATGATTAAAACTTTTAATAAATTCATTAGCTAAAAGTAAAATATCTTCTTTACGTTCTTTTAATGGTGGAATTTCAAATGACAAAACATTTAATCTATAAAATAAATCGTTTCTTAACTGTCCATTTTCCATCGCTTTAAAAGGGGAAAGATTCATTGCAGCTATAATTCTTACATCCACTTTTTTTCCTTTCGTATCCCCGACTCTACGAACAAATCCATCTTCTAATATACGTAATAACTTGGATTGTAATTCCATCGGCATCGCATGGATTTCATCTAAGAAAAGAGTTCCCCCGTCTGCTAACTCAAAAAGACCTGGTCTTTCAATCGCCCCAGTATAACTTCCTTTAGCCGTCCCAAAGAGAATACTCTCAAGTAATGTATCTGGTAGTGCTGCACAATTTTGCGCAATAAATGGCTTATTGGCTCGATGGGAAGCATAATGAATACTTTGGACGATTAGCTCTTTTCCAACTCCACTCTCTCCATATACAAGAACAGGTGATGGATGTTTCGCTACTTTTTTTGCTTTCTCAATGATCGATAAAAAAGTAGGATTTTTTGTCATAATATCGTCAAATGTATAATGGTTTCTTCTCGTTTTCTTATTGATTTTTCTATTCTCAGATCTTAATTCCGTTATCTGCTCAGCTAGCTTTTTTAATTTGGTATAATCTTTCGCCACTTCCATTGCACCTATGAATGTACCTTTTACAAACAAAGGTAGAGTTGTATTTATCGTTTCAATTCTCTTCCCGTAAATATTTTTATACGTTTGAGCGCGGTTGTATATTGGTTTTTTCGTTTTTAAAACTTTTAATAATGTACTAGTTTCTTCAGTTAAAGATGGGAAAACTTCTAAAATATTTTTTCCAAGTACTTCTTCTCTCTTCATTCCGTCATGTATTGCAGCTACATCATTATAAAAGATGGTATTTCCTTTCGTATCAATGACATGAATTCCTTCATCAATCGTTTTCAATATGGCATGCAACAACGTTTGCCAATCGATAACTCCTCACCTCTTTAAATATTCCTGCTACTCATGTATATGCGATAGTAATAACTTCCATTCTCTTTCATGCTAAATTTTCGGCAGTATACAATGGTTTCACCCAAATGTTCATATTTTCTAACTTATCGAAAATAAAACAATTGTTAACTAGCCTTCCTCGATATTGATATCCTAATTGATGAAGTGATGCATTCATACCAAAGGAAAGTGCGCGTGCCAAAGAATACGAACAAAAAATTTGATTTTTCCTTAATTCATTTTCTAAAAATGCAATAATATGTTTTAATAATCCTAGTTTTCTCATCGATGGAACTGTTAAGCAATCCGTGATTTCCGCATTTTTATAAGATTGATTGATTTCAGCTGAGGCACAACTAACAATTTTGTCACGAAATGTTACGACTGCAAAAATTGTTCCTTGATTCATTTGTTCAACAATATAATCTCGTTCATGCATCGGTGTTGGGTATATTTCAAATACATCTCGGAATAATTGGGCTAGTTCTGTTGCATCATTGATATTTGCTTTCCGTAAATCGTAATCATTTCCAAGTTTCATAGGAACTGCTCGTTCTTTCTTACGTACTTCCTGTATTATTTCATCTTCTTTCGTCCAATATTTGCTAATTTTCCTATCGTTTTTATAATATTTCGTCATAATGTATGCATGAGACCCGAGAAAAAAATGATCAATCATCCCTTCCATTTGCAATCCAAATTCGAAACAGTGATCAATTTGTTCCATTTTTATATACACAATCATTTTTTCATATTGTTTTTCAAAAACGATTTTTTCTGCAAATGTTAATGCTTTCTTTATATCTCCGCGTACTTCATCCACGCGTAACCGAAGATTGAACGGGTCATCATATATCGTCATGAAATAGGTTTCATTACTAATAGTACGAATCGACATTTTTTCCACCCCTTAAAAAAAGTCGCACGAATGGCGACTAAATTTGTTTAAACGAAATCAATTTTCGTTCCGTCATTTCTTCAAGTGCATATTTTATACCTTCTCTACCCATTCCACTATGTTTAACTCCTCCATATGGCATATGATCTGCCCGATAAGTTGGGATGTCATTAATCATAACACCACCTACTTTTAATTCCTCTATGGCGTATAGTGCATTAGCTAGACTATTTGTAAAAACCCCAGCTTGAAGACCATATTTTGAATCATTTACTTCATGAATAGCTTCTTCAAACGTTTCAAAAGGTTGTATCACAACAATAGGTGCAAATACTTCCTCACAGCAAACTTTTACATCTTTTGGTACGTTTAACAATACGGTAGGATGTAAAATTGACTCAGTTCCATTACCACCGTAGGCGATTTTTGCACCTTTTTTCACCGCTTCTTGTATCCATTCGTTCGCTCGTTTCACTTCATTTTTATGAATCATTACGGATATATCCGTTTCCATTTGTAATGGATCGCCAATCGTTAGTTGTTTTGTCTTATGAATTAATTTTTCAACAAACGGTTCATATAAAGATTTGTGTACATATATTCTTTGAATGGAAATACATACTTGCCCTTGATACGTAAAAGCACCTGTTACTATTTTCGGTATAATGGAATCAATTTCAACCCCATCATCAATCACACATGCAGAGTTAGAACCTAATTCTAATGTTACTTTTTTCATACCGCTATGATTACGAATCCATTTTCCAACTTCATAACTCCCTGTAAAAGTCACCATGTTAATTCGATCATCCGAAACTAAAGCATTTCCAATAATTGAACCACTTCCCGTTACAACGTTTAAAGCACCGCTTGGCAAACCTGCTTCATGGAACAATTCCGCTATTTTTAACGCACTTAATGGAGTTTGACTAGCTGGTTTTAAAACTACGGTATTTCCACCAGCAATCGCTGGGCCCACTTTATGTGCAACTAAATTCATTGGAAAATTAAATGGAGTAATCGCAGCAACTACACCTATTGGTTCTCTTTTTGTAAATGTAACTCGATTTTCACCACCAGGTGCTGCATCTAATGGTATTGATTCACCGTATAATCTTCTTGCTTCTTGAGAGGCAAATGTATAAGTCATGATAGTTCGATCGACTTCCAAATAAGCAGTTTTTAATGGTTTTGCCGCTTCTTGAGCAATAATCATGGCACATTCTGAGCGGTTTTCTTTTAATAATTGGACGACATTTTCTAATATTTGTGCACGTTCATGAGACGATAGTTTTTTCATTTTATCTTTAACATGAAAAGCAGCAGTTATAGCATTACGAACGTCCTCTTCGCTTGCTTGGGCAATTTCTGCTAATACATCCCCTGAATAAGGAGCATAAAGTGGTCGATATCGTGCAGTTTCTACTTCTTTCCCTGCAATCCATAAATGCTTTCTCATATTTTCATCTCCTTTATTCAAGACAAACTTCTATCACACATTCTTTCAATATGTTTAAACCTTCCTGTAATTCTTCATCCGTGATTACGAGAGGTGTTAATAAGCGAATGATGTTGCCATAAATTCCCGCACTCATTATGATTAATCCACGTTCATGGGCTTTCTTCATGATTTTTTGGACTATTTCTTTATTTGGTTTTTTTCCATGTTTATTTTCAACAAATTCAAGCGCACACATCGCACCTAATGCTCGAATTTCGCCTAATGGCGGAAGATCATTCACTAAAGGAGAAAACGTCTCTAAAAAAGCTTTGCCAATTTCATTTGCTCTTTTTAATAAATTTTCTTCTTCAATAATGTTAATGACTTCTAGAGCGGCTACACAACCTAGTGGGCTTCCCCCATAAGTTCCACCAATTTCTCCAGCTTCTGCGGAATCCATAATATCCGCTCGTCCTGTGACTGCACTTATCGGAATTCCAGCTCCTAAAGATTTCGACATCGTTATTAAATCTGGGGTTACTTCAAAATGTTCAATACCAAACATTTTTCCTGTTCTCCCAAACCCTGTTTGAATTTCATCGGCTATAAATAAAATTCCATGTTCTTCGCAAATTCGTTTAATTCCTTGGACAAATGTTTTTGAAGGAATTACAAAACCTCCTTCACCTTGGACGGGTTCCATAATGACGGCAGCGATTTCTTCAGGCGGAACTTCCCTAATAAACAATTCTTGAAATTCATGTAGCAACTTCTCATCCCATTCTTCTTTTGTATAGCCGTCTGCTCGGTAATAGTATGGATACGGAAGTTTATATGTTTCATTCATAAATGGACCAAATCCGTTTTTATATGGTTTCACTTTACTCGTTAATGACATCGCCATATAAGTTCGACCATGGAAACCTCGTTCAAAGGAAATAATTCCCTTTCTTTTTGTATATTTTCTTGCAATCTTTACTGCATTTTCCACTGCTTCTGCACCACTGTTAAGGAAGAACGTTTTCTTTGGAAAATCACCAGGGGTTATTTCATTTAATTTTTCTGCTAATTGTACATACGGTTCATACATCATGACATGAAAGCATGGATGGATATATTGATCTAGCTGTTTTTTTACAGCACGAACGACTCGAGGATGTGAATGTCCAACATTTAATGTCCCTATCGCACCTGCAAAATCAATAAATTGATTTCCGTCTACGTCTGTTAATCGGGCACCTAATCCTTTTTTTGCAAATGTATAAACAGTATTAAATGGTCCACGAGGGATGTTTTTATTTTTTCTTTCTAAAAGTTCTTTCGCTTTTGGACCCGGTAAAGTTGTTTTCATTTTAATAACTCCCATTTATTTCCCCCCTAAAAAACGAAAACTTATTTTCTACAAAACTATTCATCTATTTGACACCATTCAATCATGCTACATGCGATAATTTTTGCAGCCGCCCATAAACTTTTTAGTTCAATAAATTCGTCAAAATCATGCGCTTTCTCCGTCACACCTGGTCCAAAGACAACAACTGGTATGTTACCAATTTGACTTAAAATTCCACCATCCGTCCCCCACGGAGAGGCTTGGATCACTGGTTGTGTTTTCAATATTTTTTTATAAGAACCGCTTACTGTTTGTACGAGCGGATGGTCAATATCTAAGTAACCAGGTAACCATCTTGCACCAAACCATTCCAATTCTACTGGGTGACTTTGAAACCATGAATCGATTTCTTTCAATTGATTTAATGCTTCTACAAATTCTTTTTTCGCATCTTCTACGCTTTCATTAGGTTTTATCCCATATCTTCCTTCAATAACAACTAAATCAGGTACAGATGATGGCCATGTGCCGCCTTCAATTTTCCCAATATTGATAGGTACAGGAATGGGAACAGATTCGTAAAGTGGATCTGTAATTCCTTTATTTCTAAAGTCTTCTAATTTTTTCAATTGATTCATAACGGCCATTGCTTTTTCAATGGCATTGATTCCTTCATATCTCGTTCCACCATGCGCTTGTTTTCCTTTGACTTTCAAACGAAACCAAATAGAACCTTGTTGGATAGGGAAAATTTTCAAACTTGTAGGTTCTGGTATAATCGCCCCATCAGCTTTATATCCTCGAATTAAAGTAGCAAGTGTTCCGGCACCACCGCTTTCTTCCTCTATTACACTTTGAAAAATAATATCTCCTTTTAACTTAATTCCGAGTGATATAATGGCATCCATTGCCATTAATATAGCAACGGTACCACCCTTCATATCTGTCGTGCCACGACCGTAGACTTTTCCATCTTTTAACATCCCGCTAAATGGAGGAACTGTCCAGTCCTTTTCATCCCCAACAGGCACAACATCAATATGTCCGTTTACGATTAACGATTTTCCACCTCCTGTCCCTTTTAAAATACCTACTACGTTTGGATTCCCTTTAAAATCACTACGATCCGAATGGAATTCAGGATGGTGGAAAAGCTTATGATCTCCAATTTCCCAAATATCTAGCGTTAACCCTAGTTCTCTACATTTTTCAACAATAACCGCTTGACCTTTACTTTCTTGACCTCTTGTACTTTCTTCTTGAACAAGCTTCTGGAGAAATTTTGTATATTCATCTTTATGTTCATCGATCCATTGAATAATTTTTTCTTCCCACTCCATAAACATCGCCCCTTATTCTTTAATCATGCGTATCGGTTCTTCCACCGTAAACGATGCTAATGTATGTTTTTTAATATCGTTAATCGTATAAGGATAAAAAATGTCGGTCAAAATTAATTGCTGATCAGCAATTTTGAATACCCCCATATCCGTTATAACTAAGTCGACACATCGTTTTGCTGTTAGTGGCAATGAACATTCTTTTACAAGTTTAGAACGTCCGTATTTATCTAGATGACTCATTAAAACAACTACTTTTTTCGCTTTCATCGCTAAATCCATCGCACCGCCAATTCCCGGAACTTTTTTCCCCGGAACAATCCAGTTCGCTAAATCCCCTCTTTCACTAACTTCTAATGCGCCTAAAATCGTTACATCAATTTTTCCTCTTCGAATCATTCCGAAAGCTACGGTGCTATCAAAATAAGAAGCACCTTTAATAACTGTGACTGGATAGCCAGCTGCATTACAAAGATTCTCATCTTCCAACCCTTTTTCCGGTGAAGGTCCAATCCCTAAAATCCCATTTTCAGCATGAAACATAATAGTATGATTGTCTGGCAAATGATTAGGTACGAGTGAAGGAATGCCAATCCCTAAATTAACGACCATTCCGTTATGTAATTCTTGGGCTGCCCTTTTCGCCATTTTATTACGGATATCTACTCCCAAACCCATTTCCAATTCACTCCTTCACTTAATACAATGTGATCAATAAACACACCTGGAGTGACAATTTCTTCGGGGTTTAATGCACCAAGTGGAACAATTTCCTCTACTTCCGCAATGGTAATATCACCTGCCATCGCTACATGCGGATTCGTATTTCTGGCACTTTTATCAAAAACTAAATTACCGTATGGATCTGCTTTTTTCGCAAAAACAATGGAAACCTCAGCTGTTAATGCGCTTTCGACTAAATATTCTTTTCCATGGATCGATATGATTTGTTTTCCTTTTCTTGTTTCTTCATTATCTATCCCAATATCCGTTAATATTCCACCTAAGCCAAAACCACCAGCACGTATTCGTTCGACTAACGTTCCTTGTGGTGAAAATTCTACTTCTAACTCCCCATTTGTCATTAATTCCCCAGCAAATGGGTTGGATCCAATATGAGAAACTATGATTTTTTTTGCCCTTTTCAGCCGTATTAAGTTACCGATTCCAATATGAGGAAAAGCCGTGTCATTACCAATTAGTGTTAAATCTTTTATTCCTAGCTGTTCAATCATTTTTATGATGGTAGGAGGATTGCCAATTCCTCCAAATCCACCGAACATAATTGTCATTCCGTCATAAAAAAATTTTCTAATAGAATCATAATCTTTAATTTTCCCATACGGATTTTCCATCCACATAGCACCCTCAATCTATATCAATCTTTAAAATATCCTGTTCAAAATCTTTTAATCCTAAACAAAACCGATCGATCAACACATCAATTTCTTCCTTTGTTATCGTAAGTGGTGGTGCGATGATTACAGCATCACCATGAACTCCGTCAATTCCAGTGTTAGATGGATAAATGAGCAATCCTTTTTCTTTTGATTTTTGAACAAGCTTTTCCGTTGCATTTAACTCTCGTTTAAACGGTTGTTTTGTTTTGCGATCAAATACTAACTCCACTCCAACTAAAAGCCCTTTCCCACGGATATCACCGATCGTTTTACTACCTTCCGTTTTTTCTTTTAATTTTGTCATTAAATAGGCACCTTTTTCTAAAACAGCTTCAAAAAGTTGATGTTTTTCCATAAATTTTAAAACTGCTAGTCCTGCAGCCGTTGATAACGGATTAGCACTTAATGTATGTCCGCTCATGATGAGATTTGACCCTTTTTGAATCGTTTCAAAAATTTCTTGTTTAACCACTGTGGCAGCTAGCGGAGCATAACCTGCACTCAAACCTTTCCCTAAAGCGACGATGTCAGGAACTACTCCCCAATGTTCTAAAGAAAGCATTTTACCTGTACGACCACAACCAGTCATTACTTCATCAGCAATAAACAAGATATTATATTTTTTACAAATGTTATAAATAGTTTCATAATATCCTTCTGGTGGAGTAATTGCTGCTCCGGCAGCTCCGATAATTGGTTCTGCTATAAATGCGGCAATATGCTCAGGTCCAATACGCAATATAATTTTTTCTAATTCTTCTGCACACATGAGCTGACAAGTTGGATATGATTGATTGTATGGACAGCGATAACAATACGGAGGATTTAATAATGGATAATCTTCTAATAATGAAGTGAATCGACTTCGTCTAATCGGATGTCCTGACATGGATAAAGCTCCCATTGTAATTCCGTGGTAGCTTATCCAGCGTGAAATAATTTTTGTTTTCTTATCGTCCCCTTTTTCTTGCCAATATTGAATCGCTATTTTTAATGCTGTTTCTGTAGCTTCTGAGCCACTGTTGACGAAAAACACCCAATTTAATTGATGATTTAACAAGTTTACAATTTTTTCGGCTAATAACTCCGCTGGTTTATTCGTGAATTGTGAACGATAAACAAAAGCAACTTTTTTTCCTTGTTCGTAAATGGCATCAATAACCTCTTGAACCCCATGTCCAATCGATGCAGTAACTGCACCGGAGCATCCATCTAAATATTGTTTGCCTTCTTCGTCATATAAATAGATCCCTTCTCCATAAGAAACAACCGGATAATTCCCGTTTAATACCGGCTTGATTAAATGTGAGGTGTTCATATAGAACCTCCTTTCAAACAGCAAAAAAAAGATAAGTTTATGAATAGGCTTGTTACACTATATGAAAAAAATGAAAAACGAATGACAGAAAAAAGAAAAAAGCTAGGACAAAGCCTAGCTACTTTTTCAAAAAAATTTTTTCACATCCATTAGCTTTCAGTGATTGGTATTAGAGAACTGTAGAGTAGAAAACTGATTTCAAAGGGACAGCTCATGCTGTCTCTTTTACTCTCAGCTTCCCCTCATCAAACCGTAC
>NZ_JBYLHW010000057.1:0-15766 GCF_057747715.1 Bacillus sp. JST-5
AATGGAATAGATTGTAAAAGGTAAAACTAGGTTTAAAAGCCTAAAACAAATTACTTATGTTAATACAAGGTATTAATTAATAAAATCAATAGAATACTAGAATTCTATTGATTTTAGAAAATTTATTGAAAATCCACTAATATTTTTGTATAGTAGTATTAAGGATAATAAAAGAATAGTTAATCAAAGGGGAGTAGTTTTTACAATAAAGCCGTCATTACATGGGATAATCCCATCGGTTTTATTGGCAACTATAAAGTTGTTAACAAGACCTTTGAATTATGAATGATATTCATAGTTCAAGGGTCTTTTTTATTTCCTGAATTCAATAGACAAATGGAGGTTTCATATGGATCTATCGTTATTCTTACAATACGGCTCTATATTATTAGTATTAGTTGTCCTAGAAGGATTATTATCTGCCGATAATGCTTTAGTATTGGCTATTATGGCAAAAGGTCTGCCAGAAGATCAACAAAAAAGAGCTTTAAATATCGGTTTAGCATTAGCCTTTGGATTTAGAATTGGTGCTATCTTTATCATCTCCTTCTTGTTTCATGTTTGGCAAGTTCAGGCGATTGGAGCAGCATACTTAATGTATATTGCTATCAAACATTTTACGAAAAAGGATCATCATGAAAAACAAACCAAAGAAAAAAGTTTCAAAAGTGTAGTTGCTCAAATAGCCTTAGCGGATATAGCATTTGCTGTGGATTCTATTTTAGCTGCGGTAGCTCTAGTTATTGCTCTTCCTGAAACAAGCTTTGGACATATTGGTGGTATGGATACTGCACAATTTATTGTCATTGTTTTAGGTGCATTAGCAGGTTTAATTGTTATTCGTTTTGCTTCAGAGTTATTTATTAAATTATTGTCCGCTCGTCCAAGTCTTGAATCGGCTGCAATGTTAATTGTTGGATGGGTTGGAGTAAAATTACTCATGCATACTCTAGCACACGATGCTGTCCATATCATTCCACATACTTTTGTAGAAGGACCAATATGGAATTCAATCTTTTGGGTGGTAATGATTTCGATTGCTGTCGTAGGCTGGTTTGCTTCTAATCCAAATAAAACAAATTCAAAAACAACTACTAATCTTACCGATGAAAAAGAAAAAGCATCAAACCAATAAAAACAGCTATCACAAAACAATATAATGCACCCAATTGCGACTAATTGGGTGCATTGATTATGTACATTTATGATTCATTACTTCAACATTCCTCCATCAACATTCAACACATGGCCATTGATGAAGTTTGATTCTTCCGAGGCTAAAAATAAATAGGCATAGGCTACATCTAATGGAGTTCCAAAGCGATTCATTGGGGTAATTAGTTTTGTCTGCATCTTAATATGATCTGGAAGTGATTTCGTCATTTCTGTTTCTATAAATCCTGGAGCAACTGCATTCACATTTATTCCTTTGCTTCCAAGTTCTTTTGCCCACGTTTTTGTCATTCCAATCACACCAGCTTTTGCAGCAGCATAATTGGTTTGACCAATATTACCTCCAATTCCAACGATTGATGATGTATTAATAATTTTCCCTTTCCCTTTTTCTAATAAATATGGTAGTACCGCTTGAGTGCAGTGAAAAACACCTGTTAAACTAACATCTATCACCATCTGAAATTCTTCATAACTGAGATTTTTTAAAGTTTTGTCTCTTATTATTCCTGCATTGTTAATTAATATATCAATTCCATTAAAATAATCAGCTACTTCCCGAACCATGACATCTACACTTTCTCTGTTTGCAACATTAACTTGAAAAAATTTAATATTTGGCCATTCCTTTTGTAACTCTTTTTCTTTCTGAATTCCCGTTTCCTCATTTATATCTGCTATCGCAACTTTTGCCCCTTCTTTTGCAAACAATTTCACCGTTTCAAGACCAATTCCATTCGCCCCTCCAGTAATAATCGCCGTTTTCCCTTTCAAACGCATCAATGACCCCCCTACCAATTTATAAAATAATTCTGATAATTTTCTATTATTTTAACAAACAGGAGGAACTTATTGAACTCTCCTTTTTTTGATTTCTTAATCGCTAACGAAATATTAATTTCGTTTAGGTTGGCTAAAAGGGGTTAACTTGCAAATACTTTCATATAATTACATAATACGAATAATTACATCGTAAGTTTTTACAATATAATCACAGATGTACGCAAATTAACTCACTTATAAATAAACAGTCTATTAAATACCTCCAATAAAAAGATTTTGAAGTATGAAAATTACTTTTCCAATGTTTTCATGTTAGAATTTACTATATGAAAATAATAAAGATATATCGACAAAAAACTTTTTTGTAAAGATAATTTGATTTCAACGATTGATTTATTATATTTGCATAACTTAAAACCCCGACCAACAATAAGGAGGCATACCAATGGGGAGTTGGAAAATTTTTTCTAATGATATAAAAAACATTGTAACTAACTGGGTGATCGCAGTTTTAATTGGGGGATTAATTTTTATCCCTTCTCTCTATGCTTGGTTTAATATCGTAGCCTCATGGGATCCATATGGAAAAACGAATCAAATTCCAGTTGGAATTGTTAACGAAGATAAAGGTGGAGTTATACTAGACCAAGAAATTCATGTTGGTGACGATTTAGTCAAATCATTAAAGAAAAATAAAGCAATGGATTGGCATTTCGTCAATCGTGAAAAAGCAATGGAGAAATTAAAATACGGAGAGTTTTTTGCAGTCATCATCATACCGGAAGATTTTTCTAAAAGATTGGGGACAGTCACTAGCGACAATCCTCAAAAAGCAGAAGTTGAATATTTTGTTAATGAAAAAATAAATGCCATTGCACCGAAAATTACACAAAAAGGGGCAAGTGTTATTGTTCAGCAAATTAGCAGTAATTTTATATCGACTGTTAACGGTACGATTTTTAAGATCTTTAATCAATTAGGAATAGAATTAGAAAAAAATTTACCTGATATAAAAAAATTTGAAAACTACATATTTTTATTAGAAGAAAAATTGCCTGAAATACAAAGGATACTTAATGAATCATCAAGTGATGCTGATTTTGTAGAAGGACTTATAGATAAAGTGCAGGGTTACATACCTGAAGTAAAAGATATAACCACAAACGGATTGGAAACTATCGACAAAACCACTCAACTATTACAGAAGGCTGAAGACCAATTTAATGAAATTGCACCAACCCTTGAAGATGACTTCTTGAAAATCCAAAACATGATCAAACAAGTAAATGAATTTGTTAATAAAATTGACTCTTCATCGATTGACTTAACAAATCTAAAAGACATGAATACTTCAATCAATGAAAAACTTGAAGAAATGATTCAATCAACTGAAAAAATAAAGAATACAGTAAGTATACTTTTGGATAAACTTCCATCCGATTCAAATGGAAATTCTCCAGAAGAAATAGATAATAGCAACCTGAAAGATAACATTGATAATATTTTTGAGCAAATAAATACTTTAGAACAAAATTTACAAAAGATACTGGATCAAACGGAGACATTAAGTTCACTAATAAATGATAAACAATTACAAATAGATGATATCTTATCCGGAATAAAAGATCGTACACAAACCATCAATAATAAAGTAAACACTTTTATTACGGAGTATAATGAATCTATTAAACCGTTTGTTAAAGAAGAAATTCCAAAAACGAAAAATCAATTAACGAATGCAAAGAGAATTTTGCTAGAAGTACAAACAACTTTGCCCGAAGTTGAACAATTGTTGTCCCGTACAAAAAATAATTTGGCAGATGGAAAAAAGATGCTTCAATATGCAAATAGTGAACTTCCTTATGTGCAAGATAAGGTGAGTGAATTAGCGAATAAACTCCGAACTATTCAAGGTGAAACCGATATAAATAAGATAATTCAACTTTTACAAAATGATCCAGAAGCAGAAAAAGGATTTTTCGCTGAACCGGTTGTTTTGAATGAAAATTCAATCTTTGCAATTGCAAACTACGGTACGGGAATGACACCGTTTTATACTGTTTTAGCTATTTGGGTTGGAGGTTTGCTACTAATTTCAGTATTATCTACTGATATCCATGAAAAAGAAAAATTTACAGGAAGGCAAATTTATTTTGGACGTTTTTTCACCTTTATGACGATTGGATTTTTTCAATCATTAATCGTTACTTTAGGAGATTTATTTATTATACAAGTTGATGTGAAATCTCCATTTTGGTTCGTTATTTTTGGGTTAATCTGTAGCCTTGTATTTGTGCTTATTATATACACACTCGTATCAGTGTTTGGTGATGTTGGTAAAGCACTAGCAATCATTATGATTGTATTGCAAATTGCCGGTTCTGGTGGAACATATCCGGTCGTTTTACTTCCAAAGTTCTTTCAAATGATCAGTCCTTTTCTACCATTTACATATGCCATTGACATAATGCGCGAAGCAGTCGGAGGGATTGTTTGGAAGAAAGTGTATTATGATTTAACATTTTTATTCATCTTTGGTTTAATAGCTCTGATTATTGGTGTTTTCTTTAAAGAAGCCATTAATCGTATTACTGACAAATTTAAAGAAAAGGTAAAAAGTTCAGATCTATTTCATTGATTTGAATTTGTTAATGTGTGTTTGATTTTTGCATTCCCATATTACAAGGATTGTTAATCCTATTTATAAAAACTCATATTCACTTTCAAAATTCATTAAAAAAGCACTCCTAATAATTGGAGTGCTTTTATACAAATTCTAAATAAAAACAGATTTCTTTTTCTATCACATTGAATCCAACTGAATGATAAGAAATTAACGCTTTTTTATAAATTCTTCATTAGAGAGATTTTTTCATGAATTAAATAACCCCTGTTTCAAAAGGTTCATTTCTAATCGGTAAATTTCTGTTGCTTCTTCATACGAAAGTTTTAAGGCATATGCATGTATGAGATTATGAATCGTAATCCCCATTAACAATCGTATAGCATGAAAAAGTTCCTTACTATTAGTCACATTTAATTTTGTTTGATCTATAGATGAAATAAATTCAATCGATTTCTCATTAATTTCTTTCGAGCAGATCATTCGTTCAAATATTTTTTTTGTTTCATATGTCATATTCAATAATGCATTTCTTAAAAAACTATAATTCTCTTCTTCCTTGATTAAGTCATTATAAAAATGAAGAAAAGTCCTTTCAAGATCTCCATTATATGATTTGAGGATTTGTAAAAACTGTATCCTTTTTTCTTTCGCATACTCGCCTAGTATAAAAAAATAAATATCTTCTTTATCATCGAAATATTGATAAAAACTGCCTCTTGGAATACCTGCACCTTTTATAATGTTAGCAATCGAAGCTTCGTATAAAGGAGCTCTCGAAAATTCTCTCCTTGCTTCATTAATTAACGTTTGCCGCTTATTTTCTGGAAGATTGAAAAATGTAATTTTTGGCATTTTGCTACTAACTCTCCTGCTTATGAAATAATTGAATAGGTGTAGATAAATGACTATCATCATTCGATTGTTTTTTTATCAATCTCACTTCACGTTGAAGCTTTTCCATTTTGTTATCTAAATGACTAGCCGTTTCTGCAGCTTCTTTTAACTCATCCTTAATACGTTGAGGTATTTCTTTATTATATTTATAAAAAATTTTGTGCTCTAAACTTGCCCAAAAATCCATAGCAATCGTCCGTATTTGTATTTCTACAAATACATCCTCTATTCGATCAGACATAAAAATTGGAATTTTTATAATTAGATGCAGGCTTTGATAACCATTTGGCTTCGGATTTTTTATGTAATCCTTAATTTCAAATACTGTAATATCTTTTTGCCTTTGTAACATATCGCTAATTTTATAAATATCGGACTTATACGAACATGTAATTCTTATTCCAGCAATATCACGAATAAATTCTTTAATATTTTCTAACGTAATGTCTAACCCTTTTCTTTGCATTTTCCCAATGATGCTTTCAGGTGTTTTTAATCGTGATTTTACGTGCTCGATCGGATTATAATCATGAAAATATTGAAATTCTTGAGATAAAATATTTATTTTTGTATTTACTTCCTCTAAAGCGAATTTGTAAGGTAACATTAAACGAAGTAAGTCAGTTTTTGAAAATTTTAATGGGTGAACATCTATCTTAGCTGTCATACTATTCCTCTTTCATTTCATTTTGGTTGGACATTTATGACCTTTGGCCTAGGACATAAAGTCGCTTGCACTCCTAATTTTTGAAGCTTTTCCACAATTCGTTTCATTTTATTAGACTGATTCTTTTCATTTTCTTTATTTGTTTTTTGTTTAGACATGACACAGTGTCACC
This sequence comes from Bacillus sp. JST-5, assembly GCF_057747715.1. NCBI lineage: Bacteria > Bacillati > Bacillota > Bacilli > Caryophanales > Bacillaceae > Bacillus > Bacillus sp. JST-5. The sequence goes on from NZ_JBYLHW010000057.1 coordinate 6,316, forward strand.
TCCATAATTTTATGCTATATGACACTGTGTCACATGTCAATATCTATTCATCTTTTGTCACTTAACTGACAATTTAATATCTATAGGATGTTCAAAAAAAATAGCTAGGAAGGGACCTAGCTATTTTTTAAAAGATAATGGCTTTTTAATAAAAATAACACTACTATTTGGATATGAACCTCTCATATTTTTTATAGATGAAGAATAATATATTTTAACCTTCTTTTTCTCTTTTTTTCTGCTACTAATCTCTTCAAAAGAATATTAATGGTCCCACCCCTTTATATCTAAAAATTTCCTTTCTAAATTGCTCCTTTTAATGCCTTTTTCTTTAGCCATGGTTGTGAAAGCCAGCGTCGTAAAGCAAATATTCCTCTGAACCATTCATCAATTCCTTGGGCGAGCCAAACTCCTAAAAGACCTAATTCGAATGTAATACCTAAAACGTAACTTAATACAGCTGCAACTCCCCACATCGAAATTACTCCTATTACTACAGGAAACCGAACATCTCCTACAGATTTCAATGCCCCCATCAAAACAATATTCATTGCACGACCTGGTTCAATAAATACAACTGCCCATAAAACAGGAATGGCAATCGCTAGAATGTCAGGATTGTCGGTAAATATCGATAAAATTGGAGATCCTATTAATGCAACAGAAAGTGAAACTATTGTTGAAACCATCATCGAAATTTTTAACGTTTTTAGTCCACGTTTTAATGCTCGATCATATTGTTTGGCCCCTATATATCGAGCCACTAACAATTGAGTCCCTTGTGCAATGGCCACTGTAAATAAGAAACAAAGCATCGATATATTTAAAATATAAACCCTTGCTGCTAATGCATCGTCCCCAATTATTGCAACAAAGCTTGTAATAACGACTTGTGAAAGTTGATACGACAAGTTTTCCCCGGCAGAAGGAACTCCGATGGAAAGCAATCCTTTCATATCTTCTCTATGAATCTTAAATATGTCTTTAAAATGAAAAGTTAGAGCAAGTTTTTTATACACAAAATAAAAAAGAGCCATTACTAAAAATAGTCTAGCAATTATAATTGAAACCGAAACACCAAATACACCAGAAACTGGGATCCCGAACCAACCTTTAATAGCAATAAAATATCCAACAATACTAATAATATTCATAATTACTGTCACGAACATGGTTTCTTTCGTATGTCCGTAACTTCTTAATACAGCACTTAAAGCTAAAGCAATTGATTCTAGAATTAAAGAAAGTCCTGTAACCGTTAAAAATGTATAAGCATGATCATAAACTTCTCCGCTTAGTCCATAAAAATTTAAAAAAGTGTTAGCAAAAACAATAACAACCACCATTAACACCATGCCGCCCCAGAAATTCATCCCAAATGCTGAACGTGCTAGTTGGCGAGCTTTTGCTAATTGATTGGCACCTAAATTTTGACCAATAAGAATGGTTGCTCCAATTGCTGTAACATTGAAAATTAATATAAAAATATTAATAATTTGAGTCGCAACCCCAACTCCTGCCACTGCATGATCGGAATACCCACTCAAAATCAAGGTTGCAATAATCCCTACACTCATATGTAGAGTAATTTCAATAAATAGCGGCCAAGTAATACTAAATAATGATTGATCTTGATATTTATTTTTTTGAATGTCCAAGTTGATCTGTTTCTCCTCACACTATAAATTTTTATTATTTTAGTTTACAACTTTTTCAATGATTTGACATGTATATTTATTGGCAGTATTCCTTTTATTTTCTTTACACCTAATTCGTGTGAACCAATTATGCGAAATTTTCAAAAGGAAAAATCATGAGAAATTGGCCATATTGATACAGTAGAAAAATCGTTTTATTGTATTCTAACGGCAAATGACAAAAATGACGCATTTTAGAATTTATGAAGAACCTTTAAGAATGAATGGGGAATTCTCAACGGAAACAGGATATGATGGTTTCGATATTTTTGTTGTCTTTAAAATTTCAAGTTTAAAGTTATTACCAATTCATTTTTATTGTCTTTTCATTTCTATCATACGAATTGGAACCTTTTTATATAAAGATCGCTCGTTATATAATTTGAAAAGGTGAAATTTTTTATTACCAATATCACACCCCTCTTTTCATATTACCCCATTACTTTTATCTTACGTTTATTTTTTAACTTTACCCTAATGAAACAAATGATGAAAAGAATTGGAATGTAAACAAAAGTAAAAACCATTCCTATATAAGTTACAATATCAGTGAGAATGTAATAATTACGTAATTCAATATATTCGACATTGAAAAAATGAAATAATATTAGAATACTTATTAAGAAATATGTTGGCTTCACTTTATTAAACGTAAACTTTAAAGATCTAATCGCTGACCATAAATAAATACAAATAACCGGTAAAATGACTAATAACCAAGTAAAGATAAAAATAAACTCAAAACGTTCTAAAAAAGAAAATTTAATGATTTTAATCATAGTCAATGTTGGCCATGTTAGATATTTAAGTTTTCCTTGAGTAAAATAAATAAATGTCACAAATGCAATTACAGTATACAAAATAGTAGTATATATTAACGCCACATGCCCCCATTTTGTGTTTTTTTCTCCATCCTTAATAAAAGGAAAAAAAACAAGTACTGTTTCAAATCCAAAAAAAAGTGATACTGCTTCCTTTGCCGACTGTAGATATTCTGTAATACTATGATTAAACAAAGGTAATACATAAGTGATTTCTGAAAACCTAATTAAATAAAAAAGAGATAAAAGCATAAAACTAGGTATGACTATCCCCCAAAAAGCAATGGCCGAAATTACTCTAAATCCCCCGGAAACAATATAATAAATCAGTATTAAAAATATTAAAGAGAATTCCCACGTAGCAACTCCACTAAAAACCCAAATTTGTAATATATTAATGTAACTATATAGTACATAGAGACTTGCTAACGAAAAATAAAATGCCATCAATACATTTAACGTTCCTCCGAAAAATTTTCCAAATACATCTTTATGAAAAGAAATGATATCTTTGGAACTCGAATGTTTTAAAATATATAACATCATGAGAAATAGAATCTGGGTAATGATCCCCAAAATTATTAAAACAAGCCATGAATCATTACCCGCTCCTTTAATAATTTTTGATTGAAAATTTAAAAAACTCAACCCGGTTTGGGCACCATGCATTAGAAAAAAAAGAAAGTAGGAAGAAACTTGGTTACTGACTTTTCCATTCATCTTCACGTTTCCCATCCTATATAATCAGTCGGCAAGACCAGAGTGGATAATTTCTAACTCAACGTTCACATGAATTGGTAGCTCTGAGTACATTTGATAAAATTTATTTTTATCCCAGTTCCTATCTTGTGAGCGAACAATATTTCCTAATCCTATCGGGTCTACTTCATTTTCTTTGAACTTTTTTATAATGCCTTGTATATCATTTTGTATATTTTCTTCAATAATATTTTTTAATTTTGTATAATCTTTTTCATCATGCATTTTAAATCGTTCAGGATATTGTGTAAGAGTTATTTGTACTTTCAAACGAAGATTTAATTCTTTCTTTTTTTTATCCCAATCCCATTTACTTTTACTAGAGGAAAATCGAATAGCTATCATTTCATTCCTATTATTCCCATCAAGCTCTATTTTATAATTAGCATTTGTTTTTTCATCGACTAACAATGAGAAGATAGATGATTCTTCTGAGTTCAAATGCAACTTCAGTTTATCTCCCTTAAAAATTCCTAGACCTATAATTTTTAACCGTTCCTGTCGATCAACGGTAATTAAAGGTACATAAGCATCCATCCCCTCCCCGAAAAAATTGTTTAAAAAAACATGAAGATTCATGAACGGGATAAATTCATCTCTCATATTTTGTTCAATCTGGTCTGCCAAAGTAAGTGATTTTTCTTTTTTAAATTTTTTTAATGTTTCTCTTGCAGATTCTGTACTAACTGCTATTTGAATATTTGTCCCCAGTTCTGGTGTTAAAATAAATCTCTTTACTATGTCCCGAATGCCTGTCCTTGCAAATTTATTTCCAAATAGTAAAACTCTAATTTTCGCCATTCGCATAGGAGTGTTAGTTTTTGTTGACAATTCGGATACAAGAATGGGACTATTGTTATTTTCTTCCTCTAAATATTTAATTATGTCTGAGCTTTTACTTTTTGCAAATTCTGGAATTAACGCAGTCGCAACTAATTCCCCTTTATCATTAGTATCCATCCCATAAACATGTATAATTCCAATTTTGTCAACAATTTTTGTTCTTGCACATCCAACAATAAGAACAGAGAAAATAAACAAAATGGTGAGAACATGATAATTTCGATTTCTTCTCATTTGCTCCAGTCCTTAATTTTTAGTAGTTATTCAGAATTTAAGCCTTCTTCTTTGTCTTTATTTGAAGAAGGTATAAAACGTAGGATACTTAAAGGTCGCATATACCATGGACGCTTATCATATTTAACATATTTTGGTCTAATAAAAGAACTTAAGACTGCTTGTTTTCGGAAAGGATAAACAGGGACTAAATATGGGACTCCTAATGATTTCAATCTTGCCAAATGAACAATTAAAAAAACGAGTCCTACATATATACCTAATCCTCCCCAAACCGCAGCTAAAACAATAAATGGATATCGAAGTAATCGAACTGCATTAGACATTTTATAAATGGGAGTTGTAAAAGATGTTAACGCTGCTAATGCCACAATGATGAGCAAAATATTACTTGTCAAAGCTGCTTCAACTGTTGCTTGACCAATAACAATTGCCCCTACAATACCTAGTGTTTGACCTATTTTTGTTGGAAGCCTTGCTCCTGCTTCACGTAAAAGATCAATGGTAACTTCTAAAAATAATGCTTCTATTACTGGCGGAAAAGGAACGTTAGCTCGTGAATAAATGATTGGCCCTAATAATTCCTTTGGGATAACTTCAAAATGAAAAGTTAAAATTGCTACATAAAATGAAGTTGAAAAAATAGAAAATAACATCCCGAAAATTCGTATTAATTTAAAAAAAGATGCAATTACAAATGGGAGATAAAAATCCTCTGGGTTAGAAAAAAACTCCATTAATGGTGCCGGACCGATAACGGCATATGAAGATTTATCACTTATTAAAACCACTTGCCCTTGAATGATTGAGCCAACAACTCTATCTACACGTTCTGTAGAAATAAATAAAGGGAATGGAGTGGTATTATTATCGGCTAACAATTGCTCTAAATGTGTATTATCAAAAGTAACATCGATATCTAAGTCCTTAATTCTTTGTCTTAACGTATTCACATATTCCGGATTTGTGATACCGTCTAGATATGCTAGTACAACTTTTGTTTTTGTTCTTGTTCCAATTTCCATTTCTTCAAAAATGAGATCAGCGGTATTTAAATGATCCCTTATTAAATGAATATTTGTAAAAAGATCCTCAATAAATCCAATTTTAGGTCCAATAACACTGAATTCATTTTGAGTGTCATTCATTTCCCGTTGGCCCAATCGATGAAAACTAATATTTATTAGTGCGAATTCATCCATTTGATTCTTAAAATAAATGATTAAACTTCCATTGTGCAGAGATTTTTCTATTTCCTTAGGATCGTTTGAAAATTTTATGTTTTCAATTGGTATGATCTTTTTTAAGTCATGGATTCCATTTAGTTCCGGTGCTTTTTCTATTAAAATAGGCAAAACTGATTGTTGCAGAATATTTGAATCAATAAGCGTTTTATAAAAACTTATTAATAAAGAAGGATTTTCTTCAGATGGAGCAAACGTAGAGAAATCTGATGATTTATTTGCTTTTTCAAATACTTCATCAATCGTTCTCTCAACAGATTCATAATTAGTTGAAAACTTTTTTCTTCTCACCCTCTTTTTCCTAAACATAAATCCTCCTATATCCCATTTAGAATGATTTTATAATTAGTATGGATGACAAATTAGAAAATTATGTTAAGACGGACTACCATAAACGTTCAATAGTTTTTGCTTTTTTTTTAAATTAGCTGGAGCAGGATAAAAATTCTTATATTTTATGGAGCTTATGTTGAATGAGAGAAAACGAAAAGAAGGAACCAATAAAGGATGATTCGGGCTAAATCTACTAAGTAAAAATGTGTCTGAATTTCTCTTAACCAACCACATATCTAGCTCTTACATTCTTTTCACATTTATGAAGACAATTTATTTGAATGTAACATAATCATATAATATACTTATATTAAGTTACTTTGATTAAGGGGTAATCAACAATGGAGTATGTAGAAGCGTTTAAAGACTTGAAACAAATTAACTCCATAAAAAAATATTTAAAAAAACATTCGGAAAGAGACTATGTATTATTTGTATTCGGGATTAATACTGGTTTAAAAATTTCTGAAATGCTAACGATAAAAGTAAAAGACGTAATTGATATAAACGGTCGAATCAAGGATTTTTTGATTATTCATTCAGATGAACTACATACAAAGAAAGAAATATTTCTAAACAATAAAGTAAAAAAGGCGTTAGTAGATTACATTACTTCAAAAAAATTAAATAGTGAAGATTTTTTATTTCAATCTTCGAAAACGAAAAGGCCAATTTCACGTCAACAAGCATACAGGGTATTAAATAAAGCAGCAGAAGCTATTGGTATTAAGTCCAAAGTAGGAACCAATTCATTAAGGAAAACCTTTGGATATCATGCATACAAAAAAGGAGTAGCCATCTCCTTAATTCAAAAACACTTTAATCATGCTACTCCTTCAGAAACTTTAAGATTTCTTGGAATATCTAAAACTGATGAAATAAAAACGAAAATTGATGTGAATCTTTAATTTATTATAGAATATCATTGATATAATCAATAAAAACCTATAAGGAGGATTATTTGAATGAATATTAGAGAAAGTGAACTTCCTGGAATCGGGTGTAAATTTGAAATCATAACGAGAAGTCAGGATAAATTGGTGATCGTAATTCATGATGATGGAAGAAGAGAGATTTACCATTTTGATCCAAGCGATTATGAAGAAGTGATTAGCAACGTTACTTTAACAGATCAAGAAGCTAGACAAATAGCTGGTATACTTGGCGGAATGGCTTACAATCCTAAAATGCTTGAAACTGTTGAATTTGCCTTTGATGAATTAATTATTGAATGGTTTAAAGTTGAACCAAATGCTCCAGCAGTTAATAAAAAAATTGGTGAATTAAATATAAGAAATAAATTTGGAATTACAGTTATTGCAATAAAAAAGAAAAGCTCAAACAAAACCATTAACCCTGGACCAGAGACAGTCATTGAAGCAGGAGATACATTAGTATTTTCAGGAGAAAGACATCAAATTAATGATATTATAAAAAATTTACTAACGAGTAAGGGGTGATGGATATCGATGAATCATTTAGTACTGGAAGTAGGGATTGCACTTATCCTCATAGCAATTGGTTCAATAATTGCTAATAAGCTCAAGTTTTCTATTATACCCTTTTTAATTGTAATAGGAATGCTTGTAGGTCCACATGCTCCAACATTTGGAATTATTGATCTAACTTTTATTCAAAGTGACGAGATTATACAATTTCTAGGAAGAATTGGGGTATTATTTCTTTTATTCTATTTAGGGTTGGAATTTTCAGTTGGAAAGCTTGCCAAATCAGGTAAAAATATTGTTTTCGGTGGAAGCATTTATGTAGCGTTAAACTTTGTTTTAGGGGTTATATATGGTTTACTGGTAGGAATGCCATGGTTGGAAACCCTAATAATTGCTGGACTTCTTAGCGTTTCCTCAAGTGCTATTGTGGCGAAGGTTCTCGTAGATTTAAAAAGAACTGCTAATCCTGAAACTGAGCTAATTTTAGGAATGATCCTCTTTGATGATATCTTTCTTGCACTATTTTTAACAACAATGTCTGGTATTTTACTAGCTGGATCAACATCCTTTATTGGAATCAGTATCTCTGTTCTAATTTCGATTGGTTATATGATCTTGTTCTTTATTATTGCGAAAAAAGGTGCAGGCCTACTTAATAAATGGTTAAATATAAAATCTGATGAAATTTTTATTATAGTTATCTTTGCCACCTTATTTTTCGTGGCAGGATTTTCCGAAACTATTCACGTTGCTGAAGCAATCGGGGCATTATTATTAGGTCTTGTATTTTCTGAAACTGAACACCGCGACAGAATTGAACATTTAGTTGTACCTTTTAGAGACTTTTTTGGAGCGATATTTTTCTTTAGTTTTGGACTAAGTATTGATCCTTCGACATTAATTGATGCCATTTGGCTTTCATTAGGTGCTGTCATTGTTACTATTATAGGAAATTTAATTGCCGGAATCGTTTCAGGTAGAAATGCAGGTTTATCCTATAAAGCATCTACAAATATTGGATTGACCATAATGGCAAGAGGAGAATTTTCCATAATTGTCGCCAATTTAGGAATCACTGCGGGGTTAAGTCCTATATTAACTCCTTTCACTGCCCTTTATGTCCTCATTCTTGCTATCATAGGACCATTTTTAGCGAAGGAAAGTAAAATGATATACAAGCTCTTGAATAAAATCTTCCGTTGGGAACACAAAACACAAAAAAGTCATTAAGATAAGATAATAAATCACTCGTAATTGGAGTGATTTATTTATTTATTTGAAGAATAAATATAGTTCTCATTTTTTTATCTTTCCTAAAATTACGTTTTATATCCCTTTTATAATACTGGATGCTCACCATCCGTCCTTATCTCAATTCATCAATACTCTTTCATTATAATTCTTCCCAAAATGTGGTTAACAAAACACCGAGCCGATTTGGTCGGTGTTTTGCTTTGTAACGTTATTTTCTTAAAATTTTATCCATAGACTTACCCTTAGCTAATTCATCAATAAGCTTATCTAAATAGCGGATTTCACGCATGATTGGTTCCTCAATTTCTTCAACGCGGATTCCGCAGATAACCCCTTTAATCAACGACCTTGCTGGATTCAGTTCGGGAGCCTCTGTAAAAAATGTTTCAAAGTCTGTTTTCTTTTCCAAATGTAATTCTAACTCTTCCTGACTATAGCCTGTCAACCAACGAATAATTTCATCAACTTCTGATTTTGTACGCCCCTTTTTTTCCGCCTTTGCTACATAATGTGGATATACACTAGCAAAACTCATTGAATAAATTCGATGTTTCGACATGTCCATCATTCCTTATATTGTTTTCTTTATTATAATCTTTTACTTTCCTTAGTTCTATAATTTGAACAATTGATTAAAGTGATATATGAATGATGATGAAATTTTTTATAAATTTTACGTTTTAACAGTTTTGGAATTATAATATAATTAATATATTATTCTAAAAAAGAGGAAATAATCTGTGGATCTACGTCAAGTTTTTGGACACAAAAAGATTAAGTTTTTTTGCACAACAACCATTCATGGATTGTTCCACGTC
>NZ_JBYLHW010000058.1:0-15454 GCF_057747715.1 Bacillus sp. JST-5
AATTGGCTTTGAACAGCTTTCTTGAACGACTTGGATAAATCCATCACCACAATCTGTACATTCCCTGTATCACATTGTTTTAAATAGGTTTCAATCGTTTTTACACGTCGGTCTGGCTGAACATCCAAAACTTCTCGATTTTCTAGATCGACAATAATCGTTTGATATTTTTCCCCTCCTGCATCACCCTTAAATTCATCAATGGCAATCGCACGCGGAAGTACCTTTTTAACAGGGATGAATCGTGCATCGAACATTCTTAATAGTCGGTTTGTACTCACCCCAGCTAGCATCCCAGCATGTGTAAAGGACATTTCTGCACTCAAAACTAGTGCCTCCTGAACCAGCATGAGCGTGTGACGTTGATATCGATCTACAAACGAAAGCTTTTCATAAAAAGTATGACCACATGTTGTACAACGATATCTTCGCTTCTTCACATGTAAGTACACTCTTTTTCCAGCCATTGATGAACTCTGTATTTTTTGCATTCGATAGCTATGGATGCGTTTTGTACGGCTTTTACACTTCGGACATTTCTGCATTTTCACACGTGTATGTAGTTCAAACCAAAATACGCCTTCTTCTTCCCTTGAATCAAAAATCTCTACATGCTTATCTTTAATCCCTAATAAGTTTATGATAGAATGAGTAAGCACCTATCTTTTCTCCCTTTGGAGTCTATTGTGTGGCAACTTTAGATTATCAAAGAGAGAGAAGAAGGTGTTATTTTTTAATCATTTTTTGTGAATTATCTGAGGCCTTGAGATGATAAGCATGACCACCACATTTAGTATAGAGCCTTTTTTAGTGTGTGAAGGAAATAAAAAGAGAGCTCACTCCATACTCGTTGAGTGAGCCCTTGCATAAATAAATGGTTTATTTAGACTTTAACACTTCTTTTAACAACTCAATAGCATGTCCATCCGTTGGATCGTTTGTGACAAGCTCGCCGCGGAAGGCTTTATAGAGAATAGATTGTTTTATACTTTCTAGATTGTCCATTGCGGTTTGAATTAATTGTTGCTCAGCGTCCAATTTATTAAAAAGAAACTCTACTTTCTTAGCAATTCTTCTTTGTTCCTTTAATGGAGGTATTAATACATGCACTGGTTTTAATGTTTTTCTTGATATTACTGGTTGAGCAGATGAATTACTAAATCTATTTAGTTTCAAATTTTTCAAATGCCAATACAAGTATGTTTTATCAAATATTTTTTCCGAAAAAGAAACTTTAAAAGCATTATCTGTCACCCAAGCATCTTTGGGAGTCATATGCACACTTCCACAGTAAAATCCTACTCGTCCTATAACAATAGTTTCTTCATCTACATTGCTTTTATCATGCATTCCTGTTATTCCATTCCCTCCAAAAACAGGGATATTTCCACCTCCATTCATATTGTTTTTGGTCAAAGCATCCCCCGAAGAAATTTTTATTACTGAATTAAACGGCGCATATATCCAATTACTTGGTAGTTCAAATGAAATTTCTTCTGTTGAATTAACCTTATTGATTCCAACTACGTCACTCATGTTTTCTTCTGTTTCATCATTCGTCCCTAACTCACCACGAAATGCCTTATCCAAAATCGCTGCTCGTCGAAGTTCAAATGACTCTTTCACTTCCTCAATCAACCGCTTTGCTTCATCAATTTTACCGAAAAGCCGCTCGACTTTTTCAGCAATGCGTTTTTGTTCATTTAAAGGTGGAAGAGGTAATGATAAGGATTTAATTTTTTCCCCATTTAAATTAGCGATATTGGTTGTTTGGGAAGCTAACTTTTGAATTTTACCATTTAAAAAAAGTTCTCGAAAGTAATAATATAGAAATTTCTGATACAAAGGATATTTTGCTCGAATGGACATTATAAATCCACCGAATGTAATTGGCTCAATTAGTTCATGAATATATGAAACCTTCCCTACCAAATGGTATGAATTAGCTGTAGACATCACAATATCGTCTTTGCGAAGTAGCTTTTTATCATTATTTTTAAGATATTTTTCATCTACATAGATTAAATCGTCCCAAATAAATTCTTCTTGAACGTTAGCAGTCCTTGCACAACCTATTAGTCCTTCTTCTTTTTGATCTTTTTTTGCAGATGCTGGGAATGTGATTCCTCTTTCCAACTCAACTAAATCGCCAACTTTCGTCCACACCCAATTCTCAGGCACTTCATAAGGCTGCTCTTCTTCCGGCACTAACGCTTCTTCTAACAGTTCTTCTATAGATTTTTGTTTCGTTTTGCTCATTTTTCAAGCACCTCAGATGTTTCTGCAACTTTCATTTCTTTTGAAGTCGTTTGGTAGGTGTTGGGTTGTTCCACTGCTTTTAATTCGGCGATAACTTCATTTAATAAAGAAATCGCCAATTCTAATTTTTCCACTGCTTCTTCTGCGGAGTCGATTGGGTCTGGTAAATTTGCATAAATAGACAGTGACTCGTCAGCAATTAATCCAATATCTAAGCTATCGCCTTTTTTCGCAATTTCTTCACGAGTAAAGACATTCCAACGCTCGTCTTTGACTTGATGGCGGTCTTCTGCTGTATAGGCTTTAATGAATCCTTCAAAATGTTCTTTCGTTAGCGGATTCCGTTTGCCGAAGGAAGGCTTGTTTGTTCGTAAATCATATACCCATACTTCTTTTGTGTTGCCGACATCTGTTGTCCCGCGGTTGAAGAATAAGACGTTCGTTTTCACCCCTTGTGCATAGAAAATCCCTGTTGGCAAGCGTAAAATCGTATGCAAATTACACTTATCCATTAAGTCACGACGAATGTCGGCACCGACTCCGCCTTCAAATAAGACGTTATCAGGAAGAACAACCGCTGCGCGAGCTTTCCCATTTGGTTTTAAAGCTCTGTAAATATGCTGCAAGAAATTCAACTGTTTGTTCGATGTCTTAAAGGTAAAGTCTGTTCGTGTTGCTTGCTCGCCGCCTTTTTTCGTTCCAAAAGGCGGATTCGTTAAAATCACATCAAAATTTTTCAAACTTTCACCTAGTGAAGAGAGGGTATCGCCTAACAAGATTTCCCCATGAATATCATGAAGCAACGCATTCATGACCGCTAGACGATGCGTGTCTCTGACAAGCTCTACTCCTGAGAATGCCTTGTATTTTTGAAATTCGATTTCTTCTTGAGATAAGTCAAAATAATCATCGGTTTGTTTACGAACATGGCGATCTGCCGCGATCATAAAGCCGAAGGTTCCCGCAGCAGGGTCATGGCAGCGTTCGCCCGGCTCGGGATTGACAAGTTCGACAATAACATCAATAAGGACGCGAGGCGTAAAATATTGCCCCGCTCCCGATTTCACTTCGCTCGCGTTTTTTTCTAACAGCCCTTCGTATAAATCCCCTAACCCTTCTTGCTTCGCATTGTACCAATCTAAGTTATTGGTCGATTGAATAATTTTTTCTAGGTTCTTTGGTTCTCTAATATTAGATGTCGCATCTGTATAAATTTGTTTTAATAATTCATTTTCCTCTTTTCCTAAATCAAGCAACAGCTGTTGATAATGCTCTTTAAGTTCGATCCCGTCTTTTTCTACTAACGAATCCCAACGATATTTTTCAGGAATCATATATTCTTGACCGGTTTCTTTCATCATTTTTAAGAACAGCAAATACGTTAGCTCTGTCACATATTGGTGATACGTAATGCCGTCATCACGAAGAACGTTACATAAATTCCATAGTTTTTGGACGATTTCTCTGTTGTTCATCTACGCTTGCTCCTTCTTTTGGTGATAGTTATACAAATTATAATTAATTTCGCGAACAATTTGTGCTAATTGTCCATCGAAAATTTGATTTAATTGTTTAAAGCCTCCACGGCTCTTAAAAGGTTCATATTCAAAAGCCTTTTCAGGGTCCGGATGAAGAACAGATTCTTGCAGTAATTGCTTTTCAATACGTTCGAGCCATTTCTTTTGAACAGGCGGCCACGCTTTCATTTGGTAAATTTTCTTCATGGCGTGTTTAATTCGTTCTTCATGACTAATAAGCGGATCGCCTAAAGCCTGCTGGCGGATGAAGGCGATGATGTCCGCTGCGATGTCTTCATTTTTCGCCTCGCGCCAAGCTGCTTGTAATTTTTTCTCGGAAAAACCTTTCTGGTCCAATTCAAGCAACAATTTTTTTAACTCTTCTCTCGTTAATTCAGTTGGACGTTGACATACAATCATTAGCGCAGGGATTTTGTTCATATTGTTTCGGATAAACTCTCCAAATGATTGTAAATAATCATCCGGTTTTTCCGCATTTCCATATCCGCGTTTAACTCCAATAAGTTCATCTTCATGCGTGGAAATATATTGTTTATTTTCCCGATAGCGATTTTCATCCATATAACGGAACATCGATTTATACTCTTTTAACTGTCCAGTTAATTCAGCAGGATTCAAGTTTTTTACCCAATCTATAAATTCATCAACTGTTTTTCCACCAGATAATACTTTAAAGTCTTGGTGCTGCTTATCTGACCATTGGCGTTTTTTTCGTTGGATTTTAGCAATAATTTGTTCTTGTTGATGCTGAAGGTGTTCTTCTTTTTCTAAACCTTCTAATTCTTCTACTAATTGAGTCAGTGAAATATTTGGTCGAGTGACAACAGGCTTCATGCTTGTATATGGTTTTAAAGACTCATAGATTCCAACCGCATCGAAAATATTAAAGTGATCTTTTCGGATTTCTTCACATCTTCTCGTTGCTCGGCCTAGCATTTGCTCATAAAGAATCCGAGAGCGAACGCGGCGCAAGAAGACGAGATTTGTAATTGCTGGAACATCGACACCTGTCGTTAGCAAATCCACCGTCACAACAATAGTTGGATATTTTTCATTTTTAAAGCGTCGAATCGCACCTGATGGATCTTTAATAGAGCCTGTAATTTTCATAATCGCATTGTCTTCGACTTCAAAGTATACTTTTTCAAATTCTTCTTTTAAAAGACGTACGACTAAGTCTGCGTGATCATCTGTCGCTGCAAATATCAATGTTTTGCCTTCATCGTCAGGAGAAATATAATTCGTCAACTCTCGTATAATAACACGATTAAAGCTTTCTGTGATAACTTTTGTATTAAAATGTGCAACCTCAATATTCACTTCATCTTCAAGGTATTCTTGTGAAATTGTGCCGGAAACCGTATCATATACGTCGACCTTTTCACCTTTGGCCCAAGTGATTCCTTCCTTTTTTAATACCGTTTCAAATTGATACGGTGGTTCATGGTCGACTAAATATCCATCGACGACTGCTTCACGATAAGAATAAGTGAAAACCGGCGGTCCAAAAATTTCTGTAGTATGCAGCGCAGGAGTTGCTGTTAAACCGATGCGAACGGCATCAAAGTAATCAAGTACTTTTCGATATTTGCTTACATAATCATTGTGATCTCTTATTTCAATTTCTATATCATTCATCTCTTTATCTATTGTATAGCCTCGATGGGCTTCATCGACAATAATGCAATCATATTGATCAATCGATGGAATGTCTTCTGTTTTCTCGTTGTAGAAAATGCGTTTTAACATTCCTTGTACGGTAGCGATATGTACTTTCGTTTCATCATCTGGTTTTTGATCGTATAACGATTGTAAGCTATAAATTTCAGTGAACGTATGGAAATTTTCCAGCTTACTTTCTTTAAAAGCGCTTTCCGCTTGTTCCCCAAGAGCTTTTCGGTCGACAAGGAATAATATACGATTAAAACGCTTTGCTTTGATCAATCGATAAATGAGACCAATCGCCATTCTTGTTTTCCCTGTTCCGGTTGCCATGGCGATTAAAATGCTGCGTTTTTTCTCTTCCAATGCTTTTTCAACCGCTTGAATAGCTTTGACTTGATAGTCTCGCAATTTAAGATAATCAAATTTTTCATCACGCAAAAATTGTTCCGCACGTTCCGTATCTTTTTCTAATAGATTTTTCAGTCCTTGAGGAGTGTACCATCCTTGAAGTGGTCGCGGGTGATTCGTTGATTTCCGCGCATCTAAAAACCAAATGCCTGACTTTTGTTCTAGCTGTTTTAAAAAGGGGCGGCCATTGGTTGCGAACAAAAATGGAACATAGTAATCTCCCCATGGTTCATGGATCACTTCATGACCATGCCGAACAATAAGTTTTGCATATTCTTTTGCTTGCTCAATGTCAGATGGGATATCTTTACTAGCACGTTTCGCTTCAATGATCCCTACTAGCTCGAGGCCAATAAATAAAGCATAATCAGCGTAACCATGTTTTAAAGGCCACTCCGCAATCACCATGTTTTTTCCTTTTTCCGGACGAACTCCTTTTGAGAACCGTAACTTTTCAGAGTCAGCCTCCCATCCAGCCTCTCGCAATTGCTGATCAATAAGAATACGAGTTTCTGCCTCCGTCAATTTAAAATTAGCGACTGCACGTCGAGAATACTCACGTCGTTTTTGTTTCTCTTCACTGCTAATATATAGCTGTTCTTTGCGTATCTTCTCAAGCTCTGCTTCCAATTGAGCAAGCTTTTCTTCGTATGACTTTACTACATGATTTAACTCTTCTTCAGAAATGGACGTTTGTGGCATCGGTTCAACATATTCCGGAGCTTGGAATGACCAATCACCATACACTTCCATAAACCAAACCGCAATTCGGAACGCCATATGTAATAAAGCTTTTGCTTCATTTACTTCTCCATAACTCGGATTATGTACTGCTTCATTTCCTTTCAATCGAATGATCGTAAACAAGTCATATATTTCTTTCGGGATAATTTGATCGTAAAAAAGAACTCTCAGTCGTTCTTGTTGATCCGTTCCGCGTTCTTCTCTAATTTCTTCTAAAGCTAAAATATATTTTGTTATGGTTTCTACAAACTTTCTTAATTCACTAATCGTCACGTTTGGATTTTGATACACATATCGTTCTGCCGTTTCCCCAACACGAGCAAGAACTTCCCATTTTTCTTCTAAAAAGCGAAAATTGTATACAGACATATACACACCTCACCCAAGGCTCAATTACTCTAATATTTAATAAATGTTTGAAAATACATTATCGTCTAAAAAGATATATAGTGCTATTTTATCATAAATTTTACAATATATCTCATTTGCCTTCATATATCCAAATACATTTAGCACACAAAGAACTAACGACATTCTAACACCATTCACATTACAAAATTACCGTTATATTTATTTAAAGACAATAAAATGTAATTCAGCAAGGATGTATCAGCTCCTTGGTGCTAGTGCAAAAATAAAAAACAGGAGATTACAAAATATCGGTATATATTGGAGATTCAATAGCTATTAGTTGATTTTTAATTTCTCTTATATAAATATCGAGCTTTTTAAAATCCATTATTATTAGCTGTCTTAATTCCTCTTCTGTAATATTAATAGACTCTATTATTAACTCTATTTCTTTATACTGATTGTTAGAGTCCGAAATTATTTCCTTTTTTAGTTCTTCCAGATCATTCGGAGTATCAGTTGTAAATCTTTGTCCCTTCAAACCCGATCGAGCAGATTAAGGGTAGTAAGAGTGCTGATAAGAAAGAAATTAAAATCCATTGGCAAACGCTTCAAAATTAGCACCTCTTCTACCGTCTGTTTCATTGCTACCTAAAAAAGAGCTCACTCGCTCTCTTCCTCCTCTTCGTCATCATCTGGCAACAAAAAAGTTCCCCATTTTTTATAATGATCATTTTTCAGCATGTTTTCGATTTCTGCTTCGATATCCTCTTCCTCCGTCACTGGAAGCGACATTCCTGCGTATCCCCAACCGTTTGACTCGAGCCACTCAGTGAATGCGGCTAAAAATTCATCGTGATCTTTATCACAGTTGACGATGTAGCCATCTAATCGGATGTCGAAACGCATGTTGCTCTCTCCTCTCGTCCTGATCATCACAGTTTCTGCCATCGAGCATTATAACATACTTCGAATATCTGGCATTCATCATCTCAGCCCATCACCCTCAAAATCTCCTTAAACACCATCGATGGCTGTTTCAGTAAGTCATCCATTGGCAACGTTTTGATTTCGTCCCCTTTCGTAATCACTAACTGATGATCGGCTAATTTAATCACGATGTCTTTGATTCGATATGCTTCAATTTTTGACGCTTTATCTAAGTATCGATCATCCAAATCAAACCGAATTCGATCGGATAGTCTCCTGAGCATTCTCCATAAAGTGATTTCCTCTTTAGATTTCATAAATAATTCTGGCAGCTCTTTTGCTTCTTTTAATGTGTTTAACGTTGTCATCGTGTAGACCGATATTCCATATCCCACTGGTCTCACAATGTTCTTTAAAAAATGCCAGCTTTCTATTTCAAATTTCACGTACTCTTCCGAACTATTTTTTGGTAATTCATGAATCTCGAATCGTTTTACGAATTTCACATCGACAATTTTCCCATAGCAAGTAACCCCATTTACTAGGGCTGCTCCTTTTTTTGGATAAAGGGCAATATATGTTGCTTCTTGCCAACCTTTTTTTAATCGCTTCACAGGAATGTGATAAAAGCGGTGCTTAAGATGAGCGCGATAGTTTTGCTCTCGCGGTACCATTCCGACAAGCACTTTCTCATCTAGCGATGACTGCAACTCTTCGATTGTCCCTCGCGGAAGAATGCCTTCTTTCTGCAACTCCTCTGGGCTTTTTTCGATGAGTCGTTCAATGAGCTGCTCGACTAAGCGAGTCGCATTTGGCAAAAACGGCAGTCCACCAATATTGACTTCATTAATACTTTTATACAGTTTATGTTCTTGATAACTATCTTCATCAAACCAAGGGAATAACACATAGGCACCAAATGCCGTTCTTTCGTATGGACCATTGTGGCGGATAACGAGGGAATCACGATAGCGATGCATCGTGTTAATATCTTCTTCCATTGGTCCTGGAAGTTGATAATTTCGCCGATAACTGCTTCCTTCGACCGCAAAATCAATGCGATATTTGGCATCGAAAATATAATTGTACGTATAGTTTTTTCCCTTCTTTTCAATCGCTAACATCGTATCAGGAATTTGTGGAATCGTTGGTAATGTTCCTTCATATTTTTGATAAGTTAATACAATTTTTTCGCCTGTATGTGGATGTTCATATACTCTTGTCGCGGAACGATTTTTTTCTAAATTAACAAATAAACCAGTGCGATTGACTTGGATGATGTCCTGACTCACGAGCTTATACTTTTTCCCTAATATTTGTCCTAATTTCAGAAACGTCCAGTACTCATATAACGTCGCGACATCTTTAACAGACATTTGGTACAGCTTTCCTTGAAGGGCAAGACCTCGTGTAACAATTAAATAAATTTGAAAGGCGTCGCGGTAACCAGGTGCCATTTGTAATACAAGACTCATTATCGAACGATCGAGCTTTCCGATCGCTTGCCAAAAGCGGTTTTTCATTTTCTTTTCTAACTCTTTTTTCATGTTCGCAATCTTTGCAAGCAAATCAGTGTCTGGTTCGACTTCATATCGTTTGTTTTTTGACTCTACTTTTGCAAATAAATCAGTTAATTTATGAAGCAACCGCATCATCATCCATTTGACAAAACGGTTTTCTAACGTATCGTAAGTCAGTTCTTTTTTCATTTTTAATCCCGATATTGGCATCACGGAACGTTCATGAAGCATCAATCCATTTGCAATTTCACAAAATAATTGCGGTCGTTTCCGTAAGTATTGTCTCCCTCTTTGATCAAGCCGGCCGAGCTGATCACCTCTCGCTTTTACATGGGTGGTGACGAGCTGATGATGCGGCTGCCGTTCAATTTGGTTGATCGCTTGCAGAAAATCGTGAAAATGCGCTTCCATCAGGCGGAAAAATTCACTGCGTGACGGCGTGCCGTCGAGTTTTGCTTTCGCCCGCTGATACGTTTTCTTGATAAAGTGGAAGGCAAGATTGTAAATTTCATCACTTACTTCTTGTAATAGTTTTTGATAATCTTCTTTATAATTTAATTTCGTCGGAAAAATTTCGAGAGTCACTTCTAAGATCGTCTTGTTTCCGTTTCTTATTTCAAAAGTGGAAAAGCCAACTTCATTTTGAAACTGAAGATTTCCCATTAGTATATAGTCATTGCCGATTTTTACTTTATCGATCGCTCTTCTTAATAACGGATGTTCATGATAAAATGTGAAATCGCCATCTATTTTCGGGGAAACGATTACTTGATAAATGCCGTTTTCAAAAAAGATCGGGCGATGTGTCGACCATTCGACTAACTTTTGTTGATCAATATCAAATACTTTTACTTCTTGGACACCTTCCCCTTCTACCGAAAACTCCATCCATTCATGAAAATCCAGTTGGCGGTATTGATGTAGCCCTTGATACTGTTCATGATACGGCTTTCCTTTTATAACAAGTGTTAAACATTCGGTTTCAATATGGACGAGCTCAACATCCTCACATACCAATCCAGAAGGAGGTAAAGCCATCACTATGTAACCTCCTTAACATTTCTAAAATTTTGTTCGCGCTTTTCGGATATTTCGCATATGTAAAGTCCAGCAGACCGTCGTATTCTTCATTTAATTCAATGTTCGTGCAAAACGTAAATAATTGTTCTAACGCGCGCTGTACTCTCGCATCACTTCCAGAGATTCTTGGTAAGATTTTTTGCAGTAGACAATGATCAAATGCATTTTCAAATGGCATCAACTGCTCTTCTTCGTTGTAGGCGAGGTAAAAACATATTTCGTCGCGGACCCGATAGCCGACATGTGCTCCTAACGGTTGTAAGTATTCATTGATTTGGACTAATTCAGTTGTTGCTTTTTCAACAATGTGAGGATACAGATGATAAACATCTTTTAAATGTAAATAGACAGCAGCAAACGCCTCTTGTTTTAAAGAGATTGGTTCAACTTTCTTTAATTCTTTTAAAAAATCTAGATGATTAAGTTGAACGCGGTTAAATTCGATCGTATTAGCCCTGTCTAACACTTTTTTACTGAAAGGATGGGTTGTTTCGTCCATATTGACCGTTCCGATGATATAGACATTTGGTGGCAGGGAGATGTCCTGACCCGCTATTTCTTTTGCAAGAAGATTGGATGATACGATTTTTCCATCTTTCCAACGCCGACTTTCCATCACACTTAATACATCGCTAAAATAATGCTCTACCCGCGCTAAATTCATTTCATCAAGCAATACAAAATACGGATCTTCTTCATGCTGTTCCGCTTCAAGGATGACTTTTGTCAGCGGTCCAGGTTTAAATTCCCCTTTAATATCTACATAGCCAAGCAAATCCGAACCATCATTCCAGTCAGGACGCACGGGGATTAACGTGAACCGTCCGTTTTTCTCTGTCGCTCCGACGCTTTCCGCAAGCCATTGAATGACTTTTGTTTTCCCCGTTCCTGAAATACCGGATAAAATAACAAATGGCTTTGTTTTTAATGATAAAAATAAATTAATCACTTCTTCTTTTGTATAGTAAAAACCTTTGCTGGAAATGTAAGAATAAATGTGCTGAACAATGCTTTGGTACGAGAGATGTTTGAATTTCTTCATATTCGTTTTTATCTCCACATAATTTTCGTAGTATTGGATCATTTGTTGTAAGTCTTGTTGTAGTTGTTCTTCTGATGGCATTTGTTCAAACGAGTATGGGATATAAGCAGCGACAGACAGCTTATAGTCTTTTGCTTTTTTGCTTTCGCCAAGGTCAATCTCGTCGTCTTTTTTGACGTTTTCGCTCATTGGAATGATTTGACGAATTTCTTCTTTAATTTGGAGCATTTCATCTTTTGGGGTTTCCGTTACACCTTGGGCTAGAGTAAGGTGAACTTTTTTCATATCATCGCTAAACAAGTAAACAATATAATAACCTCGTTGTGTCGATGTCGTAATCGTTTTATTCATAATTGCAATCCATGGAACATCCGTCCATACTCCTTGTCCCGTGGAACCTTTGACTATATATCGTTCTTGATCAATGAAAGAAAATAGTTTAATTGTATTGGGAATTTCGGTGGTAACTAAACGGAAAATGGGATGATGTTTCGACAATTTATCTCTTTTTGCTTGTAAATAGTGCTCCATTACTTGTAAAAGTTGATTGTGCAAAGTCATTTTTTTCAAACTCCCTTAAATGACGTAAAATATGTACAAAAATTGAAATATTTGTACTCTATTTTACAAAAACATCAAAAAAGCCGTCCATCGTTTTCTACTGCATTGCTAAGTTTTTTGTACATAAGAGAAAAGAGAGCTATATTAGCTCCCTCCTGTTTTAAATGCGATAACAAGTTGTGGTCCTATCATAAGCCCCCTTGTCATCAAAAGAGAGAGTTCCTCTTAACTATGAAAACAACTTCAGCAAATACCCCAACAATCCCCAAAACCCGACTCTCCAAACGTTGTCCCTTCAAATCCGAGCGAGCCGAGGCTTGGTAAGAGAAGCCCAAATATGGTGAGCGGATTTGTACAAAACATAGACCGATAAACAATAAAAAACAGATCCTTAAATGATGTGACCCAGTAATCAAATGCAACAAGAATGGCGAACAGTGACAGTAGGCACTGTTCGCCCCATCGTCTGACACCAACCGAACTTCACCTAACCATTCAACTGTTTCCGGGTGGTGCCCACTAGCCCATATACGAAGATTGTTCCACTCTATTTATCAATCAAAAACAGACTCCCTACATTATTTTCCTACTTTCTCTTTCATCCACCCCACAAGCTCCGCAAATTCTCTCTTTTCAACAAATCGCTTAGCCTGTTCTTTCATCTCGCCTTTCCGCTTAAAAGCCGCTCTCTTCAACTCTCGAATCTCCACCGCATGTTTTTGTAGGATTTGCGCCATCTGCACTGTATCTTGATAAATTAAATTCATATCCCAGCGTTCAGCTTCTCCTTTATCAGCGGTGATGCAAGAACCGGATTCGTTGCCGTAATAAACATTCCATTTATAGTGAAGAGAACAGTTACTCAAATATTTTTCCTGGATTACTTGAAACCATGCGCCCTGGTATATTCCTGATAGTTGAACATTTGGGGCGTAGCGATGATGTCCGTTACAGCCCGCGAGAGCCGTGATGCCTGCAAGATTCAATGATTTCACGAACATCGCCATGTTTGCATCCAAATCTAACGCATTCACTTTGATGCCGAATCGTCTTTGGACGAACGGCTTCCATTTGTAGTGATAGCCTTCCATGAAAATCGGAAACTTC
This sequence comes from Bacillus sp. JST-5, assembly GCF_057747715.1. Lineage (NCBI taxonomy): Bacteria > Bacillati > Bacillota > Bacilli > Caryophanales > Bacillaceae > Bacillus > Bacillus sp. JST-5. The sequence goes on from NZ_JBYLHW010000058.1 coordinate 13,206, forward strand.
CGTCCTGGTGTATTCATGATGCGTTTCATCATCGAAATTGGCACACGGGTAACCAATACTTGAAATTTGCTTCCTTGCCAAAAGGTTGGAATTCCTAGATGATGAAGTAACTCACGAACTTTGCTGATATCTGCTTTTGTGTTTCCGTCTGTTAGGATAATAAAATCGTCTTTTACTTCTACAAATAACCCTCTCATTTGTAGTGCCTCCGCGATGCGAGCAGTTGCATCCATCATTTCTAATTTCATCAAATTCATATTTTTCATCCTCCTCATCATTTTGTACTTTAAGTATAAAAAAAGCCCGGTTACGAAATCGTAACCGGACCGTTACCCTTTACGAAGGACGATCGATGGAATGTCTGCTTTCCATTCGTATCCTTCAGCTGTAGTGACTAAAATGTTCTCAGAAATATCATCACGTCCCATTGCTTGAGAAAGCTTTCTTCTCAGACTAGCGATATACCGCTTCACCGTGGCAGCTCCTACCGGGCGATCGTGCCAAATCGCTTCTTCTATTCTATGTTTCGGGCAGGATGTCATCTGATGATCAATCAGGTAACCAAGAATTTCCGCCTCTTTCCGTTCAAGTCGGATAGTATCTTTGTATGCATAGAAATATTTTTCATCTGCAGCTAAATCGAGAACGACACACTTTCCTTCCATTGCGTCTTCTTTAACTTTATTAGCATCGTGTTTTGAAACCGTCTTCCGCTTCTCCTCGGGCTCCTTCAACAAAATCGGTTCTGTTACTCTCTTTTTAATCCTGTCCATATACAATTCGATAAACCAGCCGTGTTCGCCCATTTTATCCAAGTCGCATGCTTCCTTTATGTATTCCATCGCTTTCTGAATATAACCAAGTCTTGCATATCCTAACGCAATATTACAAAGCAGTTTGATGCGTTTGCTGCCGTCAATTCCTTTTTCAAGCGCTTCTTTTCCATAAAAAAGAACCGCCTCCCACTTCCGCTCTTGACTGGCCAAAATAAAGGATAGGTGGTAGAACGCATCGGGCTTTGATGGTGAGTAAATGGTCGCCTTTCGTAATATGTTATAGGCATTGTGATGGTTCCCTCTGCGAATTTTTTCATCCCGCCCCCACTGTAAATACAAATCGGCAAGCATAATCGCATAGCGGGGTTCCTTTGGGTCTAGCTGAAGAAACTGCTTGTAAAGGTTTATCCCCTCTTCCAACCATGCATTTCGCTCATCGCCTCCATCAAGGCCGTCCCGATCGAGCCAATCATCCTCCCAATCCAATAGTTCTTCCATTGTCATTTGCCTCATAAATATGACACTCCTGCTTAAGAAATTCTTTTTTCTTCACTTTATTTATTAATTTCAAAGACTAATATATCAAATAGCTTTCCATCGGTATAAAGTAAAATCGCCCACTTACCTGACTTCGGTATTTTTTCTAAAGAAATTTACATTTTATTCTCAAATAAATATAAGAAACTTTCTTATTCAAACGGACAGTTAAGATAAGATCATTTCGCTAAATAGTTGTCTTAAGCGAAGATATTGGTAAAGAAAGACGATTGTAAAGGGGACTTATTGATATGCAAATCAATCACATATGGAAATTGTTTATTTTCAAAGCATTTCATTTTCTAGAAGTACCTGAATTAGGCCATTGAAGAATTTGCGACAATTTATCGAACTTATATTGCCAAAGGAAATGGAGACTTCATCCACTATACAAACAGTAATCCACAATACTTGTTTTTGCATTATCTTATTGATAGTCTGTTTTCGTAAGTTTTGTTGTTTTTAGGCAATAAACATATTGTGTTACAATTAAATGTATATAAGGTTTCTTTCACAATCATTTAAGTATATTACCGAAGGAGGGAGAATTATGAAATGGAGAATGTGGTTAGGAGCCGTATTAGGTTCTGTTATTCTTTTTCTTATTATTAGCCTTATACAGGAAAAGGTTCACTGGTACTTATTAACCGTATTCTTGTTAGTTGGATTTATAGTAAATTTTATTATTTCCCTCTTTCAAAATAAGCACACACATAATGAGAACAATCAAACTTGAATATATCTTCCCATTTTTCAGGATAGTGTGAACCTGAAAACGGAGGTTTTGGAAGGAATGTTTTTATGATTAGGATGAGCGTTGTATGTTAAGTGACCGATTTTTCGCAGAATGAATGTGATGAACTCCTTTAAAGTCTTGTACACTGGAATATTTGCCTTACCTTTTAGGTATAGGAGATTGTCTCTTGTGACTTCACC
>NZ_JBYLHW010000059.1:0-15399 GCF_057747715.1 Bacillus sp. JST-5
ATAAGGAAACAGAGCGAATGGAAAAACTCATTGTTTTCTCCATTCGCTCTGTTTTTATGGACTTTTTAGACAAGCCCTTTTTCATTAATTTTCTTCTATTTCTTTTCGATTTTTCTTAAACAGTTTAGATAATAATTCATAAACGATCGGTACGATAATTAGTGTTAGAAGTGTTGAACTAGTTAAACCTCCGATAACAGTAATACCTAATCCTTTGGAGATTAATCCTCCGCCACCTTCAGAACCAACTGCTAATGGTATTAAAGCACCGATAGTTGCAATAGCCGTCATTAGAATTGGACGAAGACGTGTTGCACCAGCCTCTAAAATTGCTTCGCGCATATCCATACCTTCGCGCTCTTTATGAATAATACGGTCCACTAATACTATCGCATTCGTTACAACAATACCGATTAACATGAGTAATCCCATCATAACCGTTACAGAAATGGTTTCTCCAGCTATTAACAAGCCAACAAATGAACCAATTACGGCAAATGGTAAAGAGAATAATATGGCAAATGGCGCTAACCCTTCTCCATATGTGACGACTAGAATGAAGTAGACAATTAATATAGCCGCTAACATTGCCACTCCTAATTGTGTAAACGTTTCTTGCATATCAGCGGTAACTCCGTCTACCCCAATTTCTACTCCTTTAGGTAATTTAAGATCCTCTAATTTTTCATCAATTTCTGTTGAAGCTTTCGTAATATCTTTGCTTGTAATCGTACCTGACACAGTCGCATAATATTGTCCTTTACTACGTGATAATGTATTAGATACGGAGCCTTTTTCAACGTCAACAATATCAGAAATTTTTACTGGTGTCCCAGTTGCAGAAGGAACTTGTTGGTTTAAAAGATCATCAATAGATGTTGGAAGTTTAACATCTCTTTTAATAATAACATCTAAATCTTTTCCATCTTTTTGAACTGTTGTTAATACCTCTGTTGTACGATTTGGATTTAACATCATCACAATTTGTCCTGTTGTTAAACCATGTTGCAATAACGTTTCTTGTTCAACATGAAGGATAAATTCATCGTAGTTTTCTTCTAAACTAGATGAAACATCTTTTAAATATTTGCTATCTTGCATGATTTTTTCAATGTCACTGACAGCTTTATTTAAATTATCTAGATTTTCACTATAAACTGTATAACTTAATTCATTTCCAGATATTGAACCTGCTGTAAAGTCTTGGCTTTTCCATTCACCAGCATGATCTACATTTTTAACATAGTTAAGTATTTCATCTTTAACTTTAGGGAAGTTTTTCGTATCTGGATCAAAAATGATATACATTAAAGCACCTTTAGATCCACCGCCCATCATCGCTGACATAGGATCCGCTGAATTATTTACGGATATTTGGACGATTTCAACATCATCACGTTTCAACATTTTATCTTCAATTTCACTAACATTTTTCAGGATTGATTCTTCTAGCTCTCCTGGTTCAGGGGTATATGTTAAATACATGACTTTCTCTTCTTCACTGCCTAAGAAACTAAAACCAATGATTGGAGTAAGCATTAAACTTCCCACTAACAATAGAACCGAAACGAGCGAAGTAATGATTTTATGATTTAACGTCCAATTTAAGAATCGTTTATAGTATTTTGCTAATGCTCCTATTTCTTTATGAACTTTTTCCTCTTTTGCACTGTATAACTTTTTCTTAAACAATGTATGAGATAATGCAGGGACAATTGTAATCGCTACTAGCAATGATGCACCTAGAGAAAACGCCATAGTTAAAGCAAACGGTGCAAACAATTCCCCTACCATTCCTCCAACAAAAACAAGCGGAGCAAAAACAGCTACTGTTACTAATGTAGAAGCAAGAATAGGTTTAAACATTTCAATCGTTGCTGAACGAATAAGAGCTCTACCTTGAAGCGTCTCGTCCTTCAAATGAAGACGTCGATAAATATTTTCAACAACTACTATGGAGTCATCGATAACACGACCAATCGCAACGGTAACAGCACCTAATGTCATAATATTTAAAGTAATATCCATCCAATTTAAAATGAGTAGTGCCATTAAAATGGAAACTGGAATAGAAATTATTGAGATAATCGTAGATTTAATATCTCTTAAGAACATTAAGATAATAAGAACAGCTATTCCGCCACCAAATATCGCTTTACTTAGCATTGTGTTTACAGATTCTTCAATCGGTTCACCTTGGTCGAGTGAGTAATCAATGACTAGACCATCGATTTTATCTTGATACTCTTTCACTAATTTTTTTACGTCGTTGACTACTTTTACTGTATTCGCATCTTGGGCTTTAACGATTTGAATAGCAATGGCATCTTCCCCATTTGTACGGGAAACTGATTGTACTTTACCGACTACCTCAATTTTGGCAATATCCCCCAATTTCACAAACGGAACAGGATTTTCAGGTGTTGGTTTTACTGGAATAAGCATGTTTTTTAATTCATCAGCAGTCATAAATTTACCATCAATGGACACTGCTTGTTCTGCTTCTTCAAACTCAAATAATCCTAACGATACACTCATATCGCTAGCTTTGATCATATTCGATACATCTTCTTCTGTAATACCTAGTTGAGCCATTTTTTGTTCGTCATAAGTTAGCTCTACCTCTTCAATATGTTGCCCAGTAATGGTAACAGACGCAACACCATCAATACCTTCGATTTTTGGCACTAGTATATCCTCTACAGTAGAGGTAAGATCGACAATATCTTCTTTTTCACTACTTGCACTTAGAACCAATACCGGCATCATATTCATGCTTAAGCGAGTAAGTATCGGTTCTTGAGCTGTATCAGGTAATTCAATAGAATCTAATACATCTTTAACCTCGCGTTTTGCATCATCCATATTTTTCCCATAATCATACTCTACTTGGATCGCTGACATACTAGAGTATGAATTGGAATAGATAGCTTTAACTCCCTCTAAGTTTTCTAACGACTTTTCTAGAGGGATAGACACATCCTCCATGACTTGCTCAGGAGTAGCTCCTGGATAAACAGTCATAACCATTAAGTAAGGAATATTGATATCTGGAATCGTCTCCATCTTCATTCTTGACCCAGAGTATAAACCAGACAATGTTACAATTATAGTAAGCAACCAAACGGCTAGCTTATTTCTCTGTACAAAATTAACAATTGCTTTCACGCTTCCACCTACCCTTTCTTGACTAAACAATCGCCATTCCTTTATACTAATGACTAATTGGTCAGTTGTCAACTCATACATAAGGAGTTTCGAAAAATGTCAAAAAAACAACTTATTATTGAAAAAGCCATTGAGTTATTTGCTACAAAAGGAATTGAAGCCACCTCTATCCAACAAATTACGGAACAATGCGGAATATCAAAAGGAGCCTTTTACTTATCTTTTAAATCAAAGGACGATCTAATAGACTCAATCATTGACTACTTTATGCAGCAAATAACCGCGGAAATTGACCGTGTAGTCAGAGACAATGAAAACCCGCAAGTAAAACTATATAATTTTTATTTTACTATGTTTCAATTGCTTACTAGATATACTGATTTCGCAAAAGTATTTATTAGCGAACAACATAGTCTTATTAATGAGTCCTTATTAGAAAAAATTTATTACTATGACCATTTAACGAATAAAACAATAATAAGCTTACTTGACGAAATATATGGATCAAATATTAAATCATCAAAGTATGATTTACTCATCCTTATAAAAGGATTCATTAATGCCTATTTACAAATCGTTTTTTCAAATAGAATTAGAATAGACATTGAGCATCTTGCCCATTCATTAGTCGAAAAAACAAATTTGCTTGCCCATCATGCAAAAATTACAGTTATCAACGAAAGCCTTTATAACATAATTCAGAAACCGTTTCATTTTGAAATAACGAATGAACAAATATTAACAGAAATTAATAAACTGATTGATTATGTAGATACCCCCTTAGAAAAAGAATCACTATGTCTTTTAAAAGATTACCTTTTTACTAATCCAATAAAACTAGCCATTGTATTAGGCTTATTAAAAAACCTTGAACATAATGAACATTGTCAATGGCTCATCTACTTAGTTAAACAAAAATACTTAACTAATCACAAGGATTCACAAATATATTAGACGATTCATTCCTTTAAAAGTTCCAAGTTTAAAGTATTTTTTTAGAGAAAAATAAAAAAAGGGTGAGATTGTTCACCCTTTCTTCACATTTTCGTTAATTTGTTCTCGAATTTGTTGCAATTCATCAAGAGAAAGTTTATCCAGCGTCTCTTTAATCTCTTTTACAATTTTTTCTCGATTTTTTTCTAGATATTGACTCCACCACTCTCTTAATCCATCCGTATGATTCAATAAGTATTCGAAATCTATGACTTCAACATTTTCATCAGAAATATATTCCAACACCGCTCCTAGCATCCGATTTAACTTCATTATTTCATCTTCGTTACGTTCAAGATTCTCTTCAACCTCTTTTTTATTAGATTCACCCTTTTTAGGCATCCTTTTCCTCCTACCAACCATCATTTTTCATAGTTTACCCAAAACTGTATCATTATTCAAAAGTGTTAAATATAGCATCTAATGATAGAACCTAGTTTCTTTCCAAATTCAGTATTTTGACTAACTGTTGATTCATATAGTTTGGATCATATTGAAAATCCCCTTTAAACCAAGCAATAATCATTCCTAAAATAGCATTGGTTTGATAAGCCATTAATATATCTTCATCGATGTTTTTTACATGTTGAATATCATTTCTTAACAGTTTACTGATTTCCTCAAATAGCAAATAGTAATATGTAAGAGGGGCATTTCTTGAAAAAACAATTCGATAAAAGCTTTTGTATTTTTCAATATGATGGAAAATACGGATCGTCTTTGGATTTAACTCACTAATTTTTATCATAGAAGCCTTTCTATATGGTTCAAAATATGAATTCGCAAAATCACTCATAATTTCTTTAAAATATTCTTCAAATACATCTTCTACCTTATCATAATGAAAATAAAAAGTTCCTCTATTTACCTTAGCTTTTCTGCAAAGTTCTGAAACCGAAATCGTATCTAAAGGTTTATCTTTAATTAGTTCAAGAAGAGAATTGTGTAATGCTTCTTTTGTTTTTATTACTCGAAGGTCAGTTCGAGGCATTTTTTTCACCTTTTTTGTACACTTTATTTTAATATTGTTCAATATTGAACATTTTATATTATTTTGATTATTGTAAAGATTTGTCTATTTTTATTATAATTTTTATTGAACAGTTGTTCAATAAATGGAAGGGGGTAATCCCATGAGATTAAAAGATAAAGTAGCTATTGTAACAGGTGCTGCATCCGGCATGGGAAAAGCAATTGCTGAAGCTTATGCTAGCGAGGGTGCAAAGGTTGTAGTTTCAGATTTAAATCTTGAGGGAGCAACTGCAGTAGCTGAAGCAATTAAAGCAAATGGACAAGAAGCGTTTGCCATTCAGACAAACGTTGCTTCTGAAGAAGACTTAAAGCGTTTATTTGATGAAACAATAAAGACATATGGAAAATTAGATATACTAGTCAATAATGCCGGTATTATGGATGGAATGGAACCTGTAGGTGAAGTATCGAACGAACGTTGGGAAAAAGTATTTGCCGTAAATACAACAGCTGTTATGAAATCTATGCGTTTAGCTATTGAATTATTTTTAAAACAAGGACACGGTACGATTGTCAACAACATATCTGCTGGTGGTTTGTACGGGGCTAGAGCTGGAGCAGCCTATACCGCTTCCAAACATGCAGTCGTTGGATTAACAAAAAATACAGCTTTTATGTATGCCAATAGTAATATTCGTTGTAATGGAATTGCTCCTGGTGGGATTGCAACAAACATAGGTGCTTCTATGACTAATATAAGCGAGTTTGGTTTTAAACGTCAGCAACTCGGAATGGCTATTAATCCTCGGATCGGCCAACCGGAAGAAGTTGCGACACTCGCTGTATTTTTAGGATCAGACGAATCTAGTTTTGTAAATGGACAAATCATCGCTGTCGATGGTGGATGGACAGCTTACTAGATTTTATATGAAAACCTGCTTATTAGCAGGTCATTTTTTTGTTTCCTCCTCCGTTTTCAATTTTTTTCAGTAACTTTTTCATTCCAAAATATACAAAAAAATATGAACCTTTCAAGATATACTTATGGTATAATTTGGTTATACAGGATGAAAAAATTCAGTTCCCCCTTTTATAAATCCATATTTCGGAGGATAAAAATGGACGATTTCTTAATTATATTAACGCTCATTCCTTTAATTCTATTAATATTTATAATTAAGTTAATGATGGAAATAAGAAATTACACCAAGATCTTAACTGAACAAAACAAAGCAATCTTTAAGAAATTGAAGGAAATTAATGACAAGAGTTAATTATTTATCATGATATTGTAAACAGTGACCATTTACGTCACTGTTTATTTATCTATCTAAAATTTGTTCACTACTTTCTCTTTCTATAGGAAGTGTACAACAGCGAAAAGAACCGCCTGACTTTATGATTTCAGAAATATCTATTTCAATGACATCAAAACCACGTTGACGAAGCTGCTTATTCACACCTTTATTTACAGGCAAACTTAATATTTTTTTATTGCCAATGGATAAAACATTTGTCCCAAGAGTAAATTGTTCTTCTTCTGTAACTTCAATAAGTTCGTATCTTTTGCTTAACATCTTAATATATTCTTCTGTTAAAGCTTCTGGGTAAATAATAGCCGTTTCAGGGGAAACAATATTAAACACACAATCTAAATGTAAATATTTTTTTGGAAAATCGATGGGAATAATTTTAAACTGCTTATTTAATAAATCACTTAAATGATCAATCGCATCTTTCTTCGTTCGGTTGCTTAGCCCGATAAAAATCGTATCACGATCGATAATAACATCTCCACCCTCAATTTGAAGTCCCATGATATTGTAGTATGAAATGTTTTCATCTTCCAACCACTGTTTTAAAATATCTTCTTCACCACTTCTAATACTATTTGCCATATCTGCAACAAATATTGTTTCTCCTAGTGTAAAGCCAATATCTCTTGTAAATACTTGTTCTGGAAATTTTCTATGATAAGGTAGTAAGAAAACTTCAATATCAAACTTTCGAAGAGTTTCAACAAATTCATTATGTTGCTGTATAGCCTTTTCAACATCTATTCCTTCTTCTTTGAAATGCTTCTGTACTTCATTAATAACGTCGCGGATGGTCATATATTGAGGCTGACATAGTATCACTTTTTTTAACACGTCGTACTCCGTATAACAATGAATACGATGAGGCTCATTATGTTGATTTTGTTCCATTTCTTTCCCTCCTAACTAATGGTAGTATCTACAACAAAGGAAAGGATTATGTTTTCATTTGTTAGGCTGTTATTAAAGAAAATTGAAGAATTTATGTCTGTTTTAGAAAAGGACCAAAAAATATAATCATTCATGTTATAATCTCGGGGAAAGGCCTTGTAGGAGGGAGACTGACAATGAAACAAACATTTATGATTATTTCAATCCTAGTATCAATTTTTTTAGTTGCTTGCAATAATAACACATCCAATAAAGATCATCTATCCAATAATGAAAATGAAAATGTAAAAGAATTAGTACAAAAATATAGTGAAAGAAAATTTAATGGTGATCAAACAGCATCTATTACTTCACAAGAACTCATTATCACTGAAAAAGATGGAAGGGAAGTTGTTTATGACTTGCCGGAAGATGAGTTTTTTGTTTCTATTGCCCCTTTTATTCAAAAAACTCACCCTTGTGAAAACCATAGCTTAACGGGTTGTCAAGGAGAATTAGTGAATGAGGAATTCGACGTTTATATCGAAGACACTAATGGTAATGTTGTTGTTGATAAAAAGATAACATCTTATTCCAATGGCTTTATTGATTTATGGTTACCTAGAAATGAAACATTTTCTGTCACGATTAAACATAATGGTAAAACCGCTCAGACAGAAATTTCAACATTCAAAGACGACGGGACTTGTATTACAACGATGAAGTTGATGTAAATCCAATAAAATTGCCACAAACCTTTTCTAAGGTCGGTGGCTTTTATTTTTAAACTATTCGCTTTTTTAGTTCCTAAATTTCATGTATTAGTGAAAGTTGAGAATGTCATCATTGATTACATGAATTAATAATAATATATCTTCATAAATGAGACATCTAAGATGCTCGTCACTACATCTAAAATAATCTATTAACAATTGATGGATTTCATTTTTAAATATATTTTGTTCTTCAATAGGAACCATACAAATGTCTCCTAATCATATTTTTTCATATGATACCGACCATCCAAACTAGTACTTTTCTCCTGTTTGAATCATTATTAAATAGGAATATTATAGTTATATATACCCGCTATCATTCATTGATAAACTTCTATTTTATTTATACCAATCGGCTTTTTCCATATGTACAAATGGAATATCCGTATCTACCTCTCCAAAAATCCGGTTTTCATTAAAGTCCTCACCATTCAACCACTTTGAAAAATCAAACTTTGTTGGTGTTTGATCTCCTCCCAGTGCCATCCATGCTTCCATTTTTTTCGGAAAGTAAGCGGATGTATGAATCGTTCCAGCCCAATCTTTATACAGTTTTGAAAATATCCCCTTATCCGTATCATTTAGTAAATGAAATGCTTCCATTTCATTTGTGATTTTAGAACGATGTTGCTCCATTACATCTAGTCTTTTTTTCGAATCATCTAGCTGAAATCGATTTTCTTCTGTCATTATTTCAAAATGATTAGTACAAGTGTACCCCTTCCTTATTTCTACTCTCCTTGGTGACGTTTCTACTATCGTTGGAATTTCACAAGTTGGATCGAATAACACATAACTAAATGATCCCCGGTGTGGAATTTCTTTCAGTAAAGATACACCATCTCCGACATTTGGACAAAGTTCAAGAATTAGTCTTCCAATCATATGACAAATGAACCCATCGCCCGGCCGTTTTCGATTCATAAAGGTATATCCCATAGATAATCCTTTTTCATTCATTCCGTCGCTTCTTCCCGTGATTCTTTGGCTTACTCCTATCGTAGCAAAGCCACCATCCGTTGGTTTGAAAATGACGTAACGACCATCGTATGTTTTCGGGTGATAATCATAATTTCGGATCATAAAATTCTTTCCTACATAGATGGAACAGCCGGATGGACGAATATTTAGCCGATACCCACCAAATTCCATTAACACTTTTTCCATTGTCCATTTCAAGGAATCCTGTAGTCCTACAAATTCCTCCCAAATGAGCGGTGCAAACCTTTTGAAAACTTGTTCTGTTTCTAAAATATCTATTTTAAACAGTGGTTTTCTCACCTTCCACTGCCTCTCACGATTTTTTACAATAATAGAATCCTTCATTAATTCCCCTTGCATCACACCAAAATCATAATGGGACCCTCGAAATTGAATGACATCTGTATAGATTTTTTTCATCAATTGTCCTCCGGATGTTTTAAGTTTGAAATAAGAAAAGATGGTCCGAGAAAAAAAGGTAACAGTTCAAGAAAAATCTAAATTAGTTCAAGAAATCTCTTAATCGCCGTTGCCTATGTTGCTTTTCCTGCATGTAATAATACCTTGTCTTTACCTAATAAAATAGAAAGAAGAATCGTGAAGGCTCCTGTTCCTAATAAGAGCCATTCTATTTTTATCATATCTGAGATTGGTCCAAAAATAAGCATCCCAATAGGCATCATTGAAGTCGAAATCATTCCCATTACACCGAATACTCGCCCTAAATAATTTTCTTCTATTTTCTCCTGTAATAGTACGGTTGTTGGTGTATTAAAAATTGGCATCGCCACTCCGAATATTCCCATAAAGGTTAAATAAATAAAAAAGTTCATTGGAATACCGAGTGCAAACGTACATACTCCCATGATGACACTTGCCAACGCCATTGTTTTCACTCTGTTTTGAAAACCGCCCCAAGAAGCAATAATCGCTCCTCCAGAAATCATTCCAATAGAAAAGGCAATTTCAATAGCTGTTAATCTCCATACGTCATCTCCAAAACTTCTTGTAACTTGAAGTGGTGTTAAGAATGCTGCCGGTGCCATTAAAACGAAGAAAACTGCAAAATATAAAAAAAATCTCTTTAAAAATGGATGATGTTTCACATATTGCAAACCTTGTTTAAAATCGCTAAAATAACTCATCGATTGTTTCTCTGCCGCTTTTTGATGTACGGAAATGTTTAAAAAAACTAGTAATATGAAAACTGCAATAGCTGCTGTTACGACATCGATAAAAAATATCGATTCTAAGGTAGCGTATGATAATAATGCCGCGCTGACAATTGGTGAAACAAACATGATGATTGCTTGAATACTTCCGTTTATTCCGTTAACTTTTGTTAAATTTTCTTTTGGAACAATTTGAGGCAAAATGGCTCCTACTGCCGGAGTTTGAATTCCTGTACCAAATGCACGAATGGAAGCCATAACTAATAAGAACCATATTGATTCATACCCCATTAAGAATAAAACCGCTAATATAAGCGTGGCAACGGCAATTAAAGTATCCGATAAAATGATAAGCATTTTACGGTTATATCGGTCTGCCCAAACGCCAGCTACTGGTGACAAAAAGAATGTAGGAATAAATCCGCAAATAATAAATAGGGTCATCATGAATCCAGACTCAGTCTCCAACGTGATATACCACATGATCGCGTATTGGACGAGCGATGACCCAAAAAGTGATATCGTCTGGCTTCCCAAAAATATAATAATATTCCTTTTCCAATTTTCATATCCCGTATTCATCAATCTCATCTCTTTTCTCCTATTATTTTTTAAAAAGCCAATAATTTCATATTTTCTATCAATAATTTCCTTCAAATAATGATTCTAATCTTTATTTAGACATTGATACCACCACGCAATATGTTTTTTATTCATAACTACACAAAATAATTATATATAAGGTTTTAAAATAAAAATAGCTGATTTAAATGAAAAAAGACAGTTCCCAATATGAACTGTCACACTTATAGGTTTTTTTCCGCTCCATAAGCTTTTATTAGTTTTATAAACTATTGGATCTTTCAATATACTTGTTCCATTTTTCTTTTTACAGCAATCCAAATTTCACTATAAACGTTATTTTTATCAGACATGTCACCTGTAAATGATATTTCCGGTGCATTTATTAATTCATAATCAGACGAAGGGAGCCACTCTGAAAAAATTTTTCCCCACGTTTCTTGTAGAGCTTTTGGGAATTCACCTTTTGATGAAAAGATTGCCCATGTTTGTTCCGGTACTTCTACTACATCAAATTCATCATCTACAATGTCCTTCGTAGTAAGTACACCAATCATATGATCCAAATAACCTCTTTCTTCCATACGTCCATCATCAAAATTAAAGGATGCATTCACTACTCGAAAAGGTTCTATATTTGCTAAATGATGCAATTTTTCTCTCTGTTTCGGAGTAATGCTTTTGGCTAGTTTAATAATTTCTTGATTTTCTCCTTCAAATTGGATAGGGACTCGTTTTTTTACTCCAACGATTTTAAAAGCTTGTTTCTTCTCAATTCTATAGTCCATATTCATTCCTCCACTCATGATTAATTTGAAGGAGAGTTTAGGAAATGCTTTAAGTTTAGCGCTCTTTTTGACCTCTGAAGGACTAATTCCAGACCATTCTTTAAATGCACGAGAAAAGCCATCCACAGAATCGTACCCGTACTTAAATGCGGCCACTGTCACACTCATTCCTTGTAATAAATCAAAGGTAGCATTTGATAATTTTCTATTACGAATATACTCACCTAATGACATACCAGAAAGGTAAGAAAACATCCTACGGAAATGGTAGATGGAAGTTCCTGTTATTTTTTCCACTTCCGTATAATCAATTTCATCATTTAAATGGGTTTCAATATAGTCGATCGCCTCGTTCAAACTTTTTAGCATTTCTATTCCCTCCTTCCACAATTATTGTAATGGCACGTAAAAATGAATACCCGATAAAAATGAAACGCTTTTTGTAGGATGGTTATCAAAAACATGAAAATAAAATGATTCATTCATTTTAATTAAAGGAATGAATAGACATTGCCTATCTAGTCAAAATTTTTAAGTCTCCGCTTTTCAAATGATACCTTAGGCTAAGAGACCGGTAATGTTAAGATCTATCCCAAAAACTTCTTTTATATTAAATTCTTTCGTCTAGGATAATAATATCTCCTATTAATAGTAAAAAGGCACAAAACTCTTGTAGATGTTTGTAATTTTGTGCCTTTGTTGTACATTAAGATTCAATTTTCTTTACTTCTAAATAAGTGATGTGATGTCCTTCAATTTCATGGACTTTAAATAGATAGTTTTCAAATTCTATCTCTGATCCTAATTGAGCATTGATGTTTTGGGATAAAAACCATCCACCTATCGTATCTAAATCTTCGTGGTCAAGATGAATTCCTAAAAGATTATTAACATCTTCTAATAACAATTTTGAACTAATAATAAAGTGATTTTCATTTAATTGGCGAATATCAGGGATTTCATCTTCATCAAATTCATCGCGAATTTCTCCAACGATTTCTTCTATAATATCTTCAATCGTTACTAATCCTGATGTTCCTCCATATTCATCCACTAATATGGCGATATGGGTACGTTCTTTTTGCATTTTTATTAAGAGTTCGCTAATAGGAATCGTTTCAATGACATGGATAATTGGATTAATAAAGTTTTTAATCTGAAAACCATTTTTATTAATTTGTTCCTGAAGATTAGCCGTTAGGAACTCTTTGACATTAATAAATCCTATTACATTGTCTTTATCTCCATCAATGACTGGATATCTAGTGAAATGCTCAGTTTTTATAATTTCCATAATTTCTTCCAATGAGTCTTGGATAGAAAAAGTGACCATTTCTGTTCGGGGAACCATAATTTCTTTTGCAATTCGTTCATCGAATTCAAAAATATTATTAACATATTTTAGTTCTGATTTATTGATTTCCCCTTTTTTATAGCTTTCCGATAGTAATATTCTTAGTTCTTCTTCTGAATGAGCAACCTCATGTTCAGAGGCAGGCTTCATACCAAAAATTCCTACAACAACACGGGCAGAGCCATTTAATAACCAAATGAATGGATACATCAATTTATAAAACCATATAATTGGAGGAGCAAATAATAAGGTAATGGTTTCAGCTTTTTGAATGGCTACTGTTTTCGGAGCAAGTTCCCCTATGACCACATGCAAAAATGTCACTATTGCAAACGCAATACCAAAAGACAGAAGATGTGATAGTGACTCACTTAAATGATAACGTTCAAAGACTGGATGCAGTAATTTTTCTACAGTTGGATCTCCAATCCATCCTAATCCCAACGCTGTTATAGTAATACCAAGTTGACAAGCAGATAAATACTCGTCTAAATGAGTGACTACCTTTTTCGCAGAAACCGCTCCTTTTTTACCCTCTAATATAAGTTGGTCAATTCTTGACGGCCTTACCTTTACCATCGCAAATTCAGTTGCTACGAAAAATGCTGTTAATGCAATTAATATAATGATTAATAGGATATACACTGTTGTCAACGGAAAGTCTTACTTAAGAGTAAGACCTACACCTCCCTATAAAAAATAATTTAATCTTCCTCGTTTTTACTATCTTCAGAATGAGAAACAAAATTTATTTTAAATTTAGTAATAATAATAATGTCTGGATTAATGATAAACTTTCCTTTGAAATTTTATTTTTGATTTCGTGATATTTCATTTGATTCGTTTGTTCTAATTTTTCTAATATCTCTGTCACTTCTTTTTCTAAACCTCTAATCTTTAATCTAAGTTCTTGTACATCAACTTCTTCAGAGTATT
The DNA here is from genome assembly GCF_057747715.1 of Bacillus sp. JST-5. Taxonomy (NCBI): domain Bacteria; kingdom Bacillati; phylum Bacillota; class Bacilli; order Caryophanales; family Bacillaceae; genus Bacillus; species Bacillus sp. JST-5. The sequence goes on from NZ_JBYLHW010000059.1 coordinate 13,909, forward strand.
TGTTAATAATCTCTTTTTTAATTTCCTCTAAAGATTTCCCTTCTTTTTTCCTTTGCTCAATCAACGCAATTCGTTCTACGGATGAAACATCGTAATAGCGATAATTCGAAGCAGAACGTTCCGCTTTTAATAATCCAATATTCGTATAGTAATCAATCGTTCTTTTTGTAACATTCGCCTTTTCTGCTAATTCTCCAATTTTAAGTTTTTCTGCCCCAAAAAAAGCACCTCCAAACCATAACGTGATGGTTATACGATTATTATATTTTATTTGTCCTAATTTAATCAATTGATTTTAATTGTCATACTCTTTGTTACAAATAAAGAGAAGCACTTGTTCATGAATAAATTCCTATATGCAAACGATAATGCAATACGAAACGCTGAAACTCCTCTGTAAGCTCTCTTTCTCCGTTTGGCAATATTTTTTTCACCGCTGGTGATAGATTATCGAAACGGATGGTCCTTGGAACTCTACCCATGTAATGGAACATCCTTTTTAATCCTTCCAGGAAACATTCTCTGTTTTGAGATGGCATGACTTGAACATATGCTGCATTACTATTTGGAAATGAAAGAACTAGGAAAGGGAGATTAATATGTTCACCCTTATAGATAAAAGGTGCTTCACCAAAATCTACTTGAGCCGTTGCGGGTTTGGCCTCTAAAGGCAACGCTGCTGATTCATTCTCTTCCAAAAGTTCTTGTTTCCTTTTGGATACATAAAGCCGAACCGAACGATCTGACCCTGTAAAACCAAATTGTTCTTTTAACATTTCATACATTCTCTTTGCTGTTCTTCGATACTTTTTCTTCTTTGTTAAGTCCTCTTTTATCCATTTATCTAATATAGGTTTAACAGGATCCATGACTTTAGCTTTTTTCTTTTGTTTTACCTTAGAGGCACTAAAATCCTCCATTTCTGCATATTTCTTAACTGTTCTTGGATCACGTTTCATCCTCTTGGCAATATCTGAATAAGAACATCCTTTTTGATTTGCCTCATGTCTGATATAATTCATTTCAGCCACTGCTAACATCTCCTTAAATACCTCCCGTTGAACTTGTTAGCCCAACTAGGAGGGTAGTGTATTTGGGAATGTTGGCAAGTGGTTTTTTTTGTCCTCTAGGACCTACATAAATTAATTGCCAAACGTTACATTTTTATTTTGCCATAAACACCCATATCATCTCTTTTCATGGCGAGAGCTATAGACTGTCCCACGCATTGTCGAAAAGGAATTAAATGGGTGGCAAACCTCTGCATTTTTAATTGCATTTTTCTGCACTTTTCTATTGCAAAATACAGGAAGTATTTAATTTCTAAAGATAGTGTTTACAATGGATCTGTTAATTTTAGATTTTCCCTTCTCAAATTGATACAATAGCATTACCCTGTCATCTTCTTTTAATTAAGGCTCTCTGTCAATTGTGGTGGTGTAAATATTTCCAATACTCTCCCTTTGGAAGGAATGTAGGTTAACCTACATT
>NZ_JBYLHW010000006.1:0-66942 GCF_057747715.1 Bacillus sp. JST-5
AAGCATACAGAATGATTTTCAGCATCATTTTGGGATGATAGGAACTTCTGCCGCCGCCTTTATAATGAGAAAACAATTGTTTATCTGGTATCGCCTCCACCATTTCGTCCACGACACGTGCCACGTGATGTTCGGGTATGAGAGATTCAATATCATAAATCATTTGAACTTGACGGTTGTTATATGGTTTGAAAGTAGGGGCTAAATTTCTTTTGGCAGGAGTTTTTTCTTCTTTTCCATCTAGAGGAAGTGTCATTTGTGTGTTATAATTTTCAGGAGTAATCATATGATTGCTCATAAAAAATCGTCCTTTCTGTAATGTTGTGTGGTAACTTCATTTTACTAGAAAGGACGATTTTTTTGTGCATTTTTTTAAAAAGTGAAAAATGAGGGGCTCCAAAAAGTCAGTTACCCTGACTTTTTGGACAGCCCCGTTTTCTATTATCAATAAGGAAAAATAAGTATTCTTTTACTGTCAGATTTTAATGTGCTTTACTTCCGCGAATTTGATTCTTTAATGATAGCTGTTTTATTATGTTCGGTTTTTACCCAAGTATGTTGCTGTCGCCATTTTAATAACCCTACAATTTGGGCATATATAAAAGTATAGGCATAATACATACTTGAAAACGTCATAGGAAGAAACCGATATTTTATGTTTGTGTCCTTTTTTATTGCATAAAGTAAACAAACACAAAATTGATAGACAAATAAAATTAAATTAAACAAACTTGTTCCCAATATTAACCCTGCTAATTTTCCACTTGTTTCAGGAAAATCATAAAAATCAAACGTGAATAGTTTGAATCCTAAAACAGAAATAACGGCAAATAAAATAATGAACATTTGAACGGCTTTTGCCATTCCAAACAAATAAAAAATTTGATCTAATATTTTCATTTTCCCTTTTTCAGTAAGCAACTTTTTCACCATTGGTATTAAATTGGTAAAAGCGACATACCAATGACCTTGTGACCATCTTGTTCGCTGTTTAATGCTTATTTTTAGTTGATCGGGTTTTTCATCATATATCCTTACAAAATGATTCCATAAGATTCTCCCATTATCTTTGACAATTTCCATTTCCAACTCTAAATCCTCGGTTAAAGATTTGAATCGAAAACCTCCATGCTTTAATAAATAATCGAGTCGTACAATAAAGCCAGTTCCTCCAATAGCATTTGGTAAACCTAGTCGATATTTTGCTAACTGGAAGAAGCGATTGGTCAAATAATAACTCATTGCATATCCTATAGATAAATTTGTTGTTAAGTTTTTGGAGTCTAAATAACTTTGAATGGCTTCTGGTTTTCCTTTGCCAATAAATTGAGAGTTCAATTCTTTTAGAATCGTTGGATCCACATGATTATCCGCATCTAAAATCATTAAACAATCATATTTATCCGTTAATTTTTCATAACCAAGATAACGTAGTGCATATTGTAATCCTCCTGGTTTACCTACTCCTTCTCTCGGGAATAGTTTTTCCGCTGTATCTATGTGCTTAATGCCGTGTTCATCACAAATTTCTCCTGTACGGTCAGTACTATTGTCATTAACGACATAAATATCATATAAATCTCTTCGATATTGAATCTTTTTTAAATTTTCAAGCGTAGAGCCAATAACCTTTTCCTCATTATGTGCTGCGACTAATATTAAAAACCTTGTTTGGTCATCAATAAGTTCGTAATCCCTTTTTGCTTCACCAAACCCAAAAAATGACAAAAACACATAATAAATCGTATTAATACTTATATACATCGTTAAAATAAAAAACAACAACAAGAGAACTGTGACAACCCAGTAATCACCGAAAAATTCCATTTGATCCTCCCATTTCTTTAGTACTCATGTTCATTGTTTACACTATGGGAAAAATATATACAATGGGAGATATCAATCATAAAGGGGCTAATCGTTAGGAAAACACCTCAAAAAACTCCTATAGGTACATACCTATAGGAGTTTTTTACTACTTTATTTCTTTGAAGACTTTCTTTACTTTTTCCACAACATATTTACTTCCACCATGATCTTGAACGTTTTCAATCATCATCGCAATTAGAAGGTTTGGTTGATCAACATTATAGGCGACGAAGAAACCATTTTCTTGTCCTTTTTCATCAAGGTTGGATTTTAACTCCGCTGTTCCCGTTTTTCCTGCTAGAACTAAATCTTTCATATATGCGCTATGTGCGGATCCGCCTGGATTGGCAACGACATTTTTCAACCCTTCAGCGATTATTTGAACATTTTCCGGTGAAACTAATTTTTCTTTCAAAATCTTTTTCTCTTTGCCTTTTTCTAAAACTGGCAAGATCATATCCCCATTATTAACAAACGGTGTATAAGAAGTCGCTAAATGAAGAATGTTCATTAACACTTCTCCTTGTCCGTATGAAGTATCCGCTAGTTGTGTACCCTCTGCAAGTTTCCCGCTATTAGAAATTTGCGATACCGTTACTGGATACGGCCATTCGATCGATTCATCGCCAAATCCAAATTGTTTCAATCCTTCTTCTAATTTTTCTGCCCCCATTTCCAAGCCCATCATCGCAAAATAAATATTATCGGAGTAAATAAGGGCATCATGTAAATTAACGGATGAAATATTTCCGTTCACCCTCGTTATTGAATAGTTCCCCCATTTTGGATCATCGGGCTTCCACTGTTTTCCTTTAATACTTAATTTTTTGTTTGGATCAATGGAACCGTTTTCCAAACCAATTGCAGCAACAATTGGTTTAAGCGATGAACCCGGTACGAAAGAAGCTGCAAATCGGTTAATCAACGGTTTTTCTTTATTTTCTTCCAATTCTTTATACTTTTTATCAGAAATTCCGAGAATAAAATCGTTCGGATCAAACGATGGAGTACTTATTAGCGCTAAAATTTCACCGGTAACAGGGTGGATGGCGGCGGCTGTTCCGCTATCTTCTTTCATTTGTTCGTATATCGCTTCTTGCAGTAGAACATCAATCGTTAAATGAATCGTTTCTCCATCTTCCGCTTCTTTTTCGGCAATAGTTACCTCGGTTCCGTCTGCCTTTTCAATATAAATTTTTGCTCCGTTTTTTGCTCGTAAGCGATCTTCAAATAATTGCTCTAATCCTCTTCGGCCGATTTTATCATTTTCCGTATATCCTTTTCCTTCATTTTTTTCTAAATCTTCCGCTGTCACATGGCTAATGTAACCAATTAAGTGAGCAGTCTTTTCCGCAAAAGGATATTCTCTTTCCGGGACGTCTTGCGCCATAACTCCGTCAATGCTTACCGCTTTTTGCACTAAATCTGTGTTCGATTTCGCTACTTTTTTAATTGGAACAAAATAATGCGGTTGAACCCATTGTTCACTTAATTTGGCGTCTATATATTCAACAGACACATCCAATAGTTGCGCCAATTGCTGTTTAACTGTCGCTTCTTTTCCCACGATTTGTTCTGGAACGATACCAATTTCAATAGCTGAACCATTCATCGCCAACGGTATTCCATTTCGATCAAAGATTTCTCCGCGTTTTCCAGTGGAGGTTGAGATTCGAACTTTATCTCCTTCCTCTAAATCCGGGAATATGTATGTCGTGTCCCATTGAACATACCACTGCTCTTCTTCATCTTTGCCTTGCTTTTCCTTAACAAGAATAGCTTTATGATCAAACTTTATTTCTCCCGCCATTGTATTCATTGTTAATTGGAATGGTATACTTACTTTTCCTTTTTCCAATTCTTTATCAGAAAACTCTTTTTCTTTTACTTTAATGTTTAAGTTTTCTACATTAATATCTTGATAGATTTTTTCGTAACGATCGCTAAAATCTTCTTTAGACACATTGTTTTTCGAAGCTTTCGACAACAATGAATACATATTGTCAAATTTTTGCTCATTCCATAACTTTACATATTTTTTCATTGTTTCATTTGGTGAAGGTTCCTCTTTACAAGCAGTCAATGTAATGACAGATACTAGCAACATAAAAAATAGAAGAACCTGTTTTCTGAATTTATTCATTTTCATACTCCCTCCCTTCAAAAATATATCATACAGCTTAAACAATGAACATGTATATGTGAACTTGGAAAAATTTATGCGTTAACTGATCCTAAAACCCCATTGGTCGCGGACATCGCAATAATGACACAACCCCACATATGCTTATAAGCGGTTACCATATCCTTACAAGTAAAGGTAATCGTTTTAGGAGCGATCATTTTCACAGTTGGCAAGGTCGTTGTCATTAACGCTTGGTTTGTTCCTTTAAACGTAATTTCAAACGTAATATCTCCTTCTAATTTTGTTGGTGAAAAACGGTGAATATGTTGAACGGAGAGTTTTGCTTTTTCCCGAATCATTTCTTGTGCTTTGATTGGATGGATTAATTCGGCTGCTAAACGGTCTACCCCTCTTTTGACTACGGCCGCTTCGACATCTGGCAATGTTTCTTTAACTTCTTGAACATATGCTTCGTCACCGCTAATAAAAATGGCAGGAACACCAAAGTGTCCAGCAACAAATGCATTCATTTCCGTTTCACCGACGACTTTTCCATTTATTTTAAACTGTTCAACACAAATGCCCGCCAATGAATGATTGATAACAGTTTGCGTTGAACCTCCTTCTCTCCCATGATGGCCGACAAACATGATACCATCAAAGCTTTCATCCAATCCTTCGAGCTGGCACATAACGCGATTGTTTCCAGAAATTAATCGAGCTCTTGGATCTAAATCTTCTATTAAAATATTGGACATATTTCCATGTCCATCGGCGACAACTACTTCTGTCGCACCTCCAGAAAACGCACCTTCTATAGCAGCATTGACGTCGGCGGTCATTAATTTTCGAAACCGCTGATATTCGCTTGGTGTTTTTAATTGCTGATTGGTCGCAACTCCAGAAATTCCTTCAATATCGGCTGAGATAAATATTTTCATTGAACAACACTCCCATCAATGATCTACCTATTATTTTACCATGAATCTAAAAAATTCGGAAAATTGTTTCGAATATCGAAACTTTTTAGTATAGTAGAGATAGATTCATCTTTCAAATTAATAGGAGGGGTTCTATGCTTGCAGTTACAAACGCTACCATTCTAGTAGGAACCGGGGAACGTATTGAAAATGGAACCATCTTTATAAAAGACGGAAAATTTGAATATGTCGGAGAAAATATTCAAATTCCTGAATCTTTTAAAGTGGTGGATGCAGCCGGGAAAATCGTAACACCTGGACTAATTGATGTACATACGCATTTAGGAGTTCATGAAGAAGGAATTGGCCAAGAAGGTGCTGATTTTAATGAAACTTCCTCCCCGACGACGGAAGAAGTCCGCGCCATTGACGGGATCAACCCTCGTGAAAGAGGATTTGAAGAAGCAAGAAAAGCCGGTGTCACAACGGTTCAAATAATGCCGGGCAGTGCGAATGTGTTAGGCGGAGAAATGGTCATTGTCAAAACGGTAGGCAATATTGTAGATGAAATGGTTGTGAAAGCACCGTCAGGTATGAAAGCTGCGATGGGTGAAAATCCAAAGCGTGTATATGGCAGTAAAGGGCAAATGCCGACGACAAGAATGGGGATTGCTGCTAAACTGCGCGATCATCTCATTCAAGCGCAAAATTATTTAAATAAGATAAAAAAAGGGGAAAAAGTAGAAAGAAATTTAAAATGGGAGCAACTAGCAAAGGTATTAGAAAAGAAAATTCCTTTGCGCGTCCATGCCCATCGAGCAGATGATATTGTAACGGTCATTCGAATTAAGAATGAATTTGATATTCCGATTACGATTGAACATTGTACAGAAGGGCATCATATTGCTGAGTTCATTGCAAAACAAAATATTTGCGTCTCCGTTGGTCCGACCATGTCTTCTCGTACTAAAGTGGAAACGTCCGATAAAGGATGGCATACATTAGTCGCTTTAGCTGAAGCTGGAGTTCCTTTCTCCATTACGACGGATCATCCGGTTGTCGGAATTGAGCATTTAATGAATAGTGCCATTCTAGCAGTGAAACATGGATTGAGCGAAGAGTTAGCGCTAAAAGCCATCACCCTTCAAGCAGCCAAACATTTAGGGGTGGATAATCTCGTCGGTTCCATTGAAGTTGGAAAAGATGCGGATTTTGTCATTTGGAATGGAGATCCTTTTGACTTACGAAATAGCGTAGAACAAACATGGATTAACGGTCGTAACGTTTACTCGAAAATTTCTTAATAGGTTAGTAAAAATCAAAGCGATCGGCAGGTTGAGCCAATCGCTTTTTTGTTTACCCGTATATTTTTTTTCGAATATCTAATGCTTTTTTTGGAAAATCGGTCATAATCGCATCAACTTTTCGTTCCATGAAGTTTTTCATTCGCTCTTTTTTATTCACGGTAAAAATGCGAACAGGAAATGGAACTTCATGTGCCATTTCAACAAGCGGACTTAAAGCAATCGGTTCATACATATGAAGTGCGGAAGCACCAATATTTCTCGCATAGCTCCATGGTTCGTAAAGACCTTCAAAAAATAATATGGCCGTTTCAATGTGCGGAACTAATTTTTTGACTTTCACTAGTGAGTAATGGTTAAAAGATGAAAAAATAATTTTATTCGGGACATTCGTCTTTTGAAGAACTTCTACTATTTTTTCTTCAATGCCTTCATACTGGACGTAATCCGTTTTAATTTCAATATTTAAACATACGTTTGGATAATTTTTCGCAAGTTCTAAAACTTCTTGTAATGTTGGAATTGGTTCCCCTTTAAATTCTTTAGAAAATTTGGATCCAGCATCCAATTTTTTAATTTCCTTTAATGTCATATCTTTAATATATCCGCTTCCATTCGTCGTCCGGTCTACCGTTTCATCATGAATAATAACAAGTTCATTATCTTTTGTTAAATGAACATCAAACTCGAGACCATCCACTCCTAATTGTAAAGCGTCTTGAAAAGCAACGAGCGTATTTTCCGGGTGAGTTCCTTTACTTCCTCTATGCGCATAGATCGATGTATATCCTTCCATAATTTAACCTACCTTTATTAAATATCTTTGACTGTTATTCAAGTCCACTATACTTCTACATTCGTCATTTGTCGTTTTCGAATGATTTTTGAAATGATCGGTGAGACGATGAATAATATGACAAGAATACGAAACAGATGGAAACTTGTAACAACGGATACATCCGCATTTACCGCCATTGCCGTAATCGCCATTTCCGCTACTCCACCAGGTGCACTGCTAATAAACATGTCTAAAAACGGTAAGTCAAAGACAAGATGCAAAACTTCAGCCATACCTAGACAAAAGCCGATTAATGCGACATTTGATAGGAAGGTTAAAATAAACAAAGATGGAGTAAAAGTTTTTTTATGAAAATACATGCTACAACCGAGATGTGCTCCTAAACAAACTTGTGCAAATGAAATGATCGGATCACTAATGGTAAACGATGGTGCACCTCCTAGTTCAAAACAAATTGAAGCAAATAATGGTGCCAATAAGTAAGGAATTGGAAAATGGAGTTTTTTCCCTACTTTTATAAAAATCATCGTTACTAAAATTAATAAACACCATAAAATAGGCGAAAGGTATCCAGCATCATTGGCTAAAACGTTTTTCGTAACGGTGGAAGGTTCCGATAAAAAATGAAAAACCATCCATGGAACGATTGAAATGACTAATATAATGCGGAACATTTGCATCATGGTGACAACTGCTTCATTCGCATCTCTAATTTCTTCACTTAACACAACCATTTGAGAAAGGCCGCCGGGAAAACTACCAATCATTGCGGAACTTAACGAGATCGAACTAAATCGATAAATAATCGCGGCTGACAATATCGTAAAGCCGATCATTAATAGAGTTGTAACGGCCATGACCGGTAAATATTGGACCATATTGGACATTGCTTCTTTTGTAAAGGAACTACCTAGTTGTAAACCTAGTAGAACAAGTCCAAAATCTCTTATTCTACTTGGCCAATATACATCTTTCCACCAAAGTTTTCCAATCATGATGACAAACATGGGTCCTAACAGCCACGGTAAAAAAATATGCAAAGTTTGAAATAGATAACCGCTACAAAAAGCTATAATACTAGTGACAAAAACACGCTGTAATTTTTTGATGTTCAATGTAAATCATCCTATGTTTACGTCTATATATTTAACCTTATATTACAACAGTTAAAAAATGATGAAAATGTTTTTGAAAATAAATAATGAGAGGGAACTAAAATATGAGTGATTACATGGGGTTATGAATAGTAAAAAGTGAAGATTTCTTTTGGAGAAGATTATTTGGCAACAACTTTCAACGACTGTAATTCCGTAATCAGTCGATCTAATTTTTGACTTGCCTCAACGACATTACCTGAATTTAGTCCATAAATTTTTGCTAGTTGGTTCATTACTTTTCTTTGTTCTTCAATTCTTTTCATTAATATAAATACTTTATCCTCTCTCACTTTGATCACCCCCTAAATGTAATCTTTTTTCCATTTTACCAATTAATAGGAATATAGTCTACAAAATTATTAATATTTTCCCAAAATTCCGCTTAATTATTCATAGATAAAATACATTTTTCAACAAAAAATTAGTTGAATTTTCTAATATTTCCAATAAACGAAAAAAAACATCATTCTGTTTTCCTATTTATTTATATCCACTCTTTTATACATTTAAACCTATTGAAAAGGGCTTGTACATAGGATATTTATCCTATTATTCTTAATAGTCAAACTAGTTCTTTTCACTTATGAAATGTACAAGGTTCTATCATTTTTGTCAATCGGATTGAACATTGCATCCATTTATGGGCTGTCTGTTAGGTTAGGCCCCTTCAATCCCTCCATTATTCCGTAAATAGAAAAAGTTGTTTTGCACACAATCAAAAATTTCCCACTATTCAAAGCAAAATCCAATCCAAAACAACATTTGGATTGGATTTCATTGTTTTATTCTTTTATTGGACGGGCACCGATGAACTGGACCATTCGTGCAGAGGCTTGTACTGCTTCATTCGCTGCTACGACAATATCTTTTGACAGATGATAGTGTGCTAAAAATGTTCCAACAAATGTATCTCCGGCGCCAGTCGTATCGATCGCTTTTACATGAGGGGAAGAAATACTAATATAGGCTCCACCATAATACATGAGACATCCTTTTTCCCCTAGCTTTAAGATCGGATTTTCTACAAATTCTCTTAACCGTTTTAATATTTTTTCCGGACTTTCTTCTCCCGTTAATTCTATTCCTTCTTCATAGTTTGGAAACAAAAAGTTGATACCATCTAAAAACTGAAAGAATTTATCTTTATACGATTTCAAATAATAGACGGAACTAGGATCAACGGCTATTTTCACTCCATGTTTCATTGCTAATTCTTTTGCTACATAAATAGCATTTAACGGATTTTTTACAAAAAGACTATATCCCGACAAGTAAAGAACTTCAGCATTTTGAATGGAATGTTCATGTTTATATATATGTTCATCCGACAGATGTAAATTTGCCCCACGCGTTGTGATCATCGATCGTTCGCCATTTTCTTCAATTAAAATTAATATCCTTCCCGTTTCCACTGTATCATGAATATCTACTAGGCACTTGACACCTATGTCTTCTGCTTCCTTAATTAAGAACTCCCCAAACACATCTTGTCCAACGATTCCAATCAGCCGACTTTCAACTCCAGAATGAGCGACCCACGCCGCTACATTATTCGATTGTCCACCGGCTCTAAATTGGATATTTCCTTCTACATCAGTTCCATAATTTTTTTCTTTATGTTGGACAAGAATATCGACAACCATATCACCAATACTGACGATCATGGCTTGCTATATTCAACTGCCAGTTGAGCAGCAATTTTCGCATTATTCTTCATTAATGCGATGTTTGATTTCAAGCTGTTTCCGGCAGTTTTCTCTTTAATTTTTGCCAGCAGAAACGGTGTTACATGTTTTCCGGATATTTGTTGTGATTGTGCCTCACGAAGTGCATCTGAAATAATCGATTCAATAAAATGACGATCCATTGAGAATTCTTCAGGAATAGGAACAGCTACGTGAACGCATTGACGTAATTGGAGTTGATCTTTCACGCGAAGCACATTGACTAATTCTTCTTTCGTAATTCTTTCTACTTTAAAATCGGTATGCTGATAATAAAATCCCGGATAATAGTCTGTTTCATATCCGTACACAGGTACTCCCAATGTTTCAAGAGCTTCTAATGTTTTCGCAATATCTAATATTGTTTTGACACCTGCACTGACAATACATACATTGCAAGATGCCAATGCCATTAAATCCGCTGAAATATCGAGAGTTTCCGCCACTTCACGATGGACGCCTCCTAAACCGCCAGTGGCAAAAAAGCGAATATTCGCTAAATTTGCAGCAAAAGCAGTAGAAGCTACCGTTGTTGCTCCTAACGTTCCTTTTGCAAGAATGCCCGGTAAATCTCGAATGCTAGCTTTTACCACGTTTTTCGCATCTGCTAATCTCTCAATCTCTTCTCTTGTTAAACCAACTTTTATTTTTCCGTCTAAAAGAGCAATCGTTGCCGGGATTGCTCCTTCATTACGAATGATTTGCTCAACTTCTAACGCCATTTTTACATTTTCCGGATAGGGCATTCCATGAGAAATAATGGTTGACTCTAATGCAACGACAGGTTTTCCTTCTTGAACCGCTTGTTGAATTTCTTCACTGACAGTTAGTAACGGTACCATGTTTCTCTCTCCCATCTATTCGTAATAAGTGAAAAATTTGTTTAATTTTTTGGTATCACTCGATGGACAAAATGTTCAAGGAATCGATCAGCTTCCACTTCCAGACAAACATTCATATTTGGTTTTGGATGATTTGGTCTTAAATCTGGAATCGTTCTTCCTTTCGATAATTCCCCTTCTGTATCCACTTGAACATACATTGGTTTTGTTTTTACAAACGTTGGATCAATGACAACTGCCACTGCCAATGGATCATGCAACGCACATCCGTTGATGGATGGATAAAAATTTAAATACGCATCCATATAAAAATTTGTAATATGCGTTAAAAACTTACTTAACGGAGTGTCCAACTTTTCCCATTCTTTTACATAGGAACGAGGCAATAATGTTTTCATTGTTACATCAAGTCCGACTAATGTAATCGGGATACCAGAACGAAACACAAATTCCGCCGCTTCTGGGTCAGCTAAAATATTAGCTTCTGCAGTAGGAGTGACATTCCCCGGATATAAAACCGCACCACCCATCATCGTCACATTTTTCACTTTATGAACGATTGATGGGTCTTTCATAATTGCTAGTGCAATATTGGTTAGCGGACCGACGGGGATTAATGTCACTTCATGTGGATGTTCATGAATCATTCGGACAATAAAGTCTGCCGCATGTTCATCGATCGGTTTTGCTTTTGGATTCGGCAATTCGACATTCGCCAATCCATCATCCCCGTGAACGTCTGAAGCTCCTTTCGTATTTGGACGGAAAAGTGGTTCGCTAGCTCCTTTTGCCACCGGAATATGAGATTTTCCGAGTAGCTCCAATACTTTTAACGTATTTGTCGTTGTTTCTTCAATGTAGTTGTTTCCGAAACATGTAGTAAATCCTAACACCTCAAGCTCAGGCGAATGGAGGGCATATACCATTGCCAAAGCATCATCAATTCCTGTATCAACATCCATAATGATTTTTTTCATTTGATCGCCTCCGTTCTTAGTTCGCCAAGCTATCGATAAAGTGGTTTAAAAACCGTTCGGCATCAACTTTTAAACAAACATTTACGTTTGGATTGAGATTTTTCCCAATCCGTAAGTCCGCAATCGTTGCCCCTAAAGATAAAGTCCCTTTTGTTTCAACCATAACTAAAAGAGGGGTTTTTTCCACTAAAGTTTCATCCAACGCTACAGCCACTGCTAATGGATCATGCAATGGGCTACCTAAAACTTCGTGGTGATCACGATACGCTTCAAAACGGCCGACTAACATTTCTTGAATAATTTTAGCTAGTTTTGTATGTTCTTCAGAATGCTGACATTTTTCTTTTAACAATTCGACATGATGGACGGTAAAATGCGCTTTCATCGTGACATCAAGTCCAACCATCGTTAAATTAAATCCTGCTGAAAATATCATATGGGCAGCATCCGGGTCACCGGCAATATTCGCTTCCGATACTGGTGTGACATTACCAGGAACTTGAACAGCTCCTCCCATAATGACCAATTCTTTCACTTTTTTCGGAAGTTCAGAATCTTTTGCCAAAGCGATCGCTAAATTCGTTAATCGTCCTACAAAAATTAAAGTAATTTCATTTGGATATTCGTTTACTTTTCGGACGATAAAATCGGCGGCATGTTCATCAAGTGGACTTTGCTTTGGCTTTGGAAGTTCGATTCCACCAATACCATTTTCCCCGTGAAAAGCTACAACAGGACCGCCCCAAGCTCGCAACAATGGTTGTGTCGCTCCCATCGCAACTGGAACTTCACCGGATTTTCCCATCAATTCAATGATTTTTAATGTATTTTCTGTTGCTTGTTCGGCACTGACATTTCCATAGCCAGTCGTAATTCCTTCAACAATGACATTGGGCTGTTTTAATAAGTACATAATACTTAATGCATCATCAATACCTGTATCAACATCTAATATGACACGTTTTACATTAGCCACGTACGACACCTTCATTCGAATATTGTAGGAGGGCTTCTTCTAACATATCCCAAAATTTTTCTACATCAACTTTTTCAGCAAAATTAACGTTTGGTTCTCGTCCGGTTACTCCTAAAACATCGACGCAAGTCATTCCATACGTATGTTCACCTTTTGTTTCAATATCCACACGCACTTTTCTCGTTGTAAAAATGGTAGGGTCTATACAGTAGGCAACGCAGCATGCATCGTGAATCGGCGCACCATCAAATCCAAATACTTCCTTATATGTTTTCATAAAGAATTGAAGGAGTTCAACGACAAAATCGCTTACTTTATTCCCAATTTTTTTGTAACGTTCTACCGTTTCATTCGTTGCTTGAACTTGATGGGTTAAATCTAAGCCAAACATCGTAATCGGTACACCGCTTTCAAATACAACTTTCGCAGCTTCGGCATCTACGAAAATATTAAATTCAGCAGCAGGCGTCCAGTTTCCGAACGTTCCTCCACCCATTAGAACGATTTCTTTGATTTTCGGTATAATGTTTGGTTCGCGGATCATCGCAAGTGCTACATTTGTGAGCGGACCTGTTGGAACAAGAACAATATCTCCCTCAGAGTTCAAAACTTCACGTATGATTAAATCTACCGCATGTTCATCGACAATGGTACGAGTTGGTGAAGGAAGCTGTGGGCCGTCCATCCCTGATTCTCCATGAATATCCGGTGCTGTTTCTCGCTTACGAACAAGAGGACGTTCTGAACCTTTTGCCACTGGTACATCTAAGTTCGCAATCTCACAAACTTTTAAAGCATTTATCGTTGTTTTCTCTACTTCTACATTTCCAGCAACCGTTGTAATCGCTTTAATTTCAATTTTCGGATTAGCTGCTGCTAATAAAATCGCAATTGCATCATCATGACCAGGATCACAATCTAATATAACTTTCACTTTTTCCGTCATAGCGAATTCCTCCTTTATTTCGTTCATTTATTCAGTAAAAAATCACGGAGCCGTTCGCGATGAACGGAAAACTTGTCCATTCCGTGAAGTAAGTTTTGCATGTATGGATACCTCATCATTTAATTAAGATTTAAACTTCTTCTACTAAAGAATCTATATTCTCACATTTACAATTATCGAAAAAATTCTGAATCATTCAATCAGGCTATTGGTCTATTTCCTTTGTTTAGTTAATAGAAAACCAGTTACGAATTCATCACCTATTGAGTGGCTTTTTATCATTGAAAGGGCTATTTCGAAATTCAATGGTTAAGTATTCTAACGTATAACATCGAATCTAGACTATTAATCTATTTCTCTTGTGAATGATACGGTTCATATATTTAAAGACCGAATGGCCAACATCAACATCCTTTATGGTTGCCCATTCGATCAACTTATTAGTTTCCTAGTTGTAGCGTTTTTCTTTTTTTACCAATCGCATAAATAACTAATGCAATAACGGTAACGACATATGGAATCATTTTTACGAAATGGCTTGGAACCGTAGAGCCCGGTACCGTTTCAACAATAATTGAAATCGCGTTGGCCAAACCAAAGATTAATGAACCAATTAATACCCCAATCGGTTTACGATTTCCAAACATAACAACAGCTAACGCTAAAAATCCGGTTCCAGCTGTCATATCTTTTACGAACATGCTTGTCATTCCCATCGAGAAGTAAGCTCCAGCTAGACCTGCAAACACACCGCTCCAAATTAGAGCTGAATATCTGATTCCTTTAACGGAAATCCCTAATGATTTTGCTGCATCAGGTGCTTCACCGACCGCACGTAAATGACTTCCATACGGAGTACGGTATAAAAGGTAAAAAACAAAGACAACAGCTAGGAAAGATAGCCAAACGAACAAACTATGACCTGCGAACAATTTCCCTAACACTGGGACATCTTTTAAAAACGCTAAATCAATCGTTGGGATTTTATCTAGATTTGTAGGTGAATAGTTTCCTTGCGTTCCATAAATCATTCCCATTAAAAATACAGTAATTCCCGAACCGAAAATGTTGACAACGAAACCTGTAATAATGATGTCAACACCAAGGTTTAAGGAGAAAAAGGCCATTCCTATACTAATTAGGACAGCAGCAACCACTCCAGCAAGAACACCTAACCACCAGCTGTTCGTCGCACTTGCTACCGCAATGGAGGTAAATGCAGATACTAACATTAAACCTTCCAATCCAATGTTAACAACACCCGCTAATTCAGAAATTAATCCGCCAAGTGCAGCTAATAAAATAGGAACGGTCATTCGAAGAATAACGGCAAAGATCGTTAAATTAAGCGTTTGTTCCAGCAGTGCTTCCAGCATCTTTCGCACCTCCCTGCTGTTGTAATGTCATTTTTTTATTATGACGAGTTTTTAAATAATTGAAGATGGCTGTCGCCGATACAAATAAGACAAGCAATACTTGAATGATAATCGCAAGTTCCCTTGGCACATCACTGTTGGCTGACATTAGCTGGGAACCTACTTGTAAATAGGCAAAGAAAAAGGCAGCGAATAAAACTCCTACCGGATGGTTTCTAGCTAATAAGGCAATAATGATTCCATCAAACCCAAGTCCGTCGGAAAAATTATCTTTCAGCGTACCGTGAACACCGATAACTTCCACGATTCCGGCAAGACCAGCTAAAATTCCACCAGCCATAACGCTTTTCACAATAACCCACTTAGCATTGATCCCGCCATATTCTGCGAAGGTACGATTTTGTCCGACTAGGCGCATTTCGTATCCGCCTTTTGTTTTATACAAATATAAATAAACAACGATTACTGCTAAAATAGCGATAATAATTCCTGTGTGGGTTGGCATCCCATCTATGAGTCTACCAAGTTTTCCACTCTCGCCAATATATGGCATACGAGCATAACCACCGCTTGCAGGGTCTTTAAATACATAGTTTAAGAAATATGATACGGTAAAAATTCCTACATAGTTCAACATAAGCGTTGAAACGATTTCATCGACGTTTAAAAATCCTTTTAAAAGTCCCGGTAAAAATCCGAATAATGCTCCACCTAGCATCGCAGTGATGATAATAAGCGGAATATGAACAATTGCAGGGAGTCCTTCGACATATACGGCCACTAATGCACCGAAAAATGCCCCTATGTAGAGCTGTCCTTCTGCTCCCATACTGAATACTCCAGATTTAAAAACAACAGCTACCGCTAAACCAGTGAGTACTAACGGAACCGTTTTATTTAAAATCGTTCCGAAATTGAACAAATTGGAAAATGGTTCGATTAATAGATAGTAAAAAGCATTCACCGGTTCATCGCTGATCATTAGAATAACTAAAAACCCGATTACAATTGCAGCAATAGCGGCAACGACAATACCGAACAATTCCAGTTTAAACTCGGCGCGATTTTTCATCGTTTCATCGCCTCCTCTTGACGCTTCAAACCGAGCATATAGTATCCGATTTCCTCTTCTGTTACTGTTTCATTATTTTCAATGACAGCAACAATTTCTCCGTTATACATAACGCCAATCCGGTCGCTTAAATTCATGACTTCCGTCAGCTCAGCCGAAACGAGGAGTACAGCTACACCTTCATCACGTTTCTTTATAATTTCTTTATGGATAAATTCAATCGCACCGATATCCACTCCGCGCGTTGGTTGGGAGGCAATTAATAGCTTTGGATCTTTTGAAAATTCTCTGGCTACAACAACTTTTTGCATGTTTCCTCCAGATAATGAGGAACCAGGGAATTTAGCGCTTGATGTTCGAATGTCAAATTGTTTCATCATCTGCTGTGCAAATTCTTGTACCTTTTTGTCCTTTATAAATGGACCCGCTGTAAATTCTTTTGAACGATATCGATCCAAAATTAAGTTTTCTTCTATCGATGCAGTTAAACATGCTCCTCTTGTTTGGCGATCTTCTGGAATATGACCTACTTTGGCATCGCGAATTTGTTTGACAGAAAGTTTCGTTAAATCTTCGTTCAAGTAAGTAATGGACCCGCTTTTGATTTTTCTTAAACCGGTAATGGCTTCGATTAATTCTGTTTGTCCATTCCCTTCCACCCCGGCAATTCCAAAAATCTCACCGGCTCTTACTTCCAAAGAAAGTCCCTGAACGGCTGCTTGTCCACGATCGTTATGAACGACTAAATCTTTAATCGAGAGAACCGTTTCCTTCGGTTCAGCTTTTCTTTTATTTACTCGAAGAAGAACGTCACGGCCGACCATAAGGCGTGAAATTTCCTCTTCGTTAGTTTCGCTTGTTTTTAATGTACCGACGGTTGCACCGGCACGTAATACAGTAATTCGATCAGATATTTCCATAATTTCTCGAAGTTTATGTGTAATAAAAATGATGGTAAATCCTTTTTTCACTAGAACTTTTAATGATTGAAATAAATCTCTAGTTTCTTGCGGTGTTAATACGGCAGTTGGTTCGTCTAAAATTAATAATTTTGCGCCTTGATATAAAACTTTTAATATCTCAACTCTTTGTTTTTTTCCAACAGAAATGCTTTCAACTTTTTCATAAGGATCGACTTGCAATCCGTATTCGTCTACTAATTGTTTCGTGATTTCTACTGCTTTCTTTCGATCGCGGAAAATTCCTTTTTTCGGTTCGTTTCCTAATACGATATTTTCTGCAACGGTAAAAGACGGGACAAGCATAAAGTGCTGATGGACCATTCCGATTCCTTTCGAAATAGCATCTTTCGGCCCGTTTAGTTGGATTTTTTCACCTTTATAAAAGATTTCCCCTTTTGTGGGTGCTTCCAGCCCAAATAATACTTTCATTAGGGTTGATTTACCTGCACCGTTTTCTCCGACAAGTGCATGAATTTCGCCTTCACGTACAGTTAAATTCACCCCCTTGTTGGCGGCTGTGCCATTTGGATAAACTTTATGAATATCCCTCATTTCAAGAATATCCGTCATTGGGTAAATCCCTCATTTCCTTTGAATTTAAGGAAGAGAGCTTATACTCTCTTCCTATCGTTAATAGAATGCTAGGATGATTGAAACGATTAGTCTAAGATAGAATCGACTTTAATTTCACCTTTAGATAGTTTTTCTTCAATTTCTTTCATTTTGTCTTTAATAGATTGTGGAACGTGTTCTTCATATAGGTCGTCTTTCGCTAATCCTACCCCATCTTCTGGAATGCCTAATACTTCTGTTTTTCCGTATTCAAGTTCGCCTTTCATGTGCAATTCAAGCGCACGTACTAACGATTTGTCGATATTTTTTAACATTGAAGATAAAACAACACCTGGATATAGAGGGTTTTGGTTACTGTCAACCCCGATGGCATATTTGCCTGCTTCGTTCGCAGCTTCTAATAAACCAAGTCCTGCTCCTCCAGCAACGTTAAAGGAAATATCAACTTTTTGTGAATTGAATTGAGATAAACCAAATTCTTTCGCTTTTGGAGCGTTTTCAAAATCTCCTACATAAGAAGTGACAACTTGAATATCTTTGTCTACATATTCTGCCCCTTGTTTATATCCAGCTAAGAAGTCGTTGATAATTGGAATATCCATTCCTCCAACGAAACCGATTACTTTCTCAGGGTTGGCATTTTCAAGCTCTGTACTTGTTGTGACTAATGCAGCAAATGCTCCTGCTAAGAAAGAACCTTCACTTTGTGAATAAAGCATAGAGTAAATGTTTGGAACACCTTCGATCATTTCATCATAGTAGATGAATTTTTGATCTGGATAACGGTTTGCAATTTCAATCGTGATGTCTTTCATTTGGCTTGTTCCAACGACAATCACATCATATTTTCCACTAGATACTAATTGCTCTAAACCTGCTGGCCAGTCCGCTGTGTTAAATCCACCTTCAACAGTTTTTAAACTAATTCCTAATTCTCTCTCTGCTTCTTCTAATCCGCGTTGTGCAGAGTCAAAGAACCCTTTATCTCCTAATACACCATTAACGAAATAGGCAACATTTAACTTGTCTTTTCCATTATCTCCGCCTTTTTTATCGTCGGATGAATCGGAAGAACCACATGCAGACAATACGAAAATGGATAAGAATATTACAGAAATGAATATACTTAACGATTTCTTCATGAAAATTTCCTCCTATTTTTTCGTCTTTTCGAAGTTAATACATTCCTTCTAAACTTTGGCTAATGTTGGCCAACAATCACCCCCTTAAATGTCGCTTTCTCCATTGGCTTTTTGTTGTAAAAATTGTTCAACTTCTTGTTTTGTCGGCATGGAAGATTGCGCACCTTTTTTCGTTACTGCTAAAGCGGCGACAGTGTTTCCAAAATGTGCGGCGCTCCATATATCTTCTCCATTCACAAGCGCTACACCAACAGCTCCGCTAAATGAATCGCCAGCAGCAGTGGTATCGACTGTTTGCACTTTATGTCCCTCTACATAATAGGTTCGGTTACTATTGACAACTGTTACACCTTTTTCTCCCATTTTTGAAAAAACGGTTTTTACTCCTCTTTCAATTAGTGATACTGCAGCTACTTGAGCAGATTTTGCATCAGTAACTTCTATACCTGTTAGCTGATAAATTTCTGTTTCGTTTGGTGTGATGTAGTCGATCATTTTTAATAATTCATCTGGCAAAGGTTGAGCAGGCGCCGGATCTAATAGGACCGGAACATCATGTATTTTGGCTATGGAAACAGCTTTCATTACGGACTCAAGCGGAATTTCAAGTTGGACGATCAATAACTTTGCGTGTGCGATCATGTCTTCTTTTTCTTCTACAAACTCTGGAGTAACACATTGATTGGCTCCTGGAGAAACGATGATGCTGTTATTGCCATCTTTATCGAGAGTAATAAAAGCTAACCCACTTGAAACATTATTCACTTCCTCTATATGAGTAACGTTGACTCCACCTTTGGCTAAATGATCCTTTAAGGAGTATCCAAAAATATCTGAGCCAACGCAGCCGATCATCGCTACAGATCCACCTAGTAATGAAGCGGCATATGCTTGGTTTCCCCCTTTTCCACCAGGAGACATAAAAAAATCTTTTCCAAAAATCGTTTCTCCCACTTTTGGACGATTGTCAACATGAATAACCATGTCCATATTTAAACTACCGATAACCACAATATCACTATACATTTAGCTCCATCCCTTCAGTTGACTCTCTTAAAATTAGTTTGTGTTCTAACGTAATATTTTTAACTGTCGTATCACCATTGATTTTTTGCACGAGCAGTTCCATTGCCTTAACCCCCATTTGATAAGCGGGTTGTTGAATCGTTGATAACGTAGGGCTGGAAATGCTGGCAAACATAATGTCATCGCAGCCTAGAATGGCTATGTCCTCCGGTATACGTAGTCCTTTTTGTTGAATGGCTTTCATTGCACCTAACGCCACTAGATCATTAGCCGTAAATATGGCGGAAGGAATATGCGATCGCAAGAGCTGCTCGGTCACTAAGAAACCGCTTTCAATAGAGAGTGACCCATATTGAACGTTGATGTTCAATGAATGCTTTTTCATAGCGGCCTTATATCCTTTTTCTCTTTGCCAAATGGATTCAATGGAATCGGATGTACTGATATAGACGATATCTTTATGTCCTTTATGTATTAAATACTCCGTTGCTTCAAAACCAGCGAGAAAATTATCGACGGTTACAGAGTCCATCAACATATCTTTTTTATATCGATCACAAATGACGATTGGAAACTGCATTCGGGAAAGTCGATTACTGATCGGTAACCAATTGGCGGTTACTAATATCATTCCATCAACGGATTGCTGTTGCATTTTCTCGATATATCGCTCTTCTGTTTGAATGTCGTTATCGGAATTGCAAAGAACAACGGTATATCCGTATTGATGGGCAGCATCTTCTACCCCTCTTGCTAAAGCTGGAAAGAAAGGGTTTACAATGTCAGGTATTAATAACCCAATGAGTCCAGTTGTTTTATTGATTAAACTTCTGGCAACTCCACTTGGAACATATTCTAATTGTTTAATAGCTTCTCTTACTCTTTCAATTACTTTTGGACTTACGTTTCCTTTATTATTAATCACTCGAGAAACGGTAGCTTTCGAAACGTTAGCAAGTTTTGCTACGTCCTTAATCGTTGTTTTCATCATGTTCAAATCACCTAATATGTTCACTTTTTTGAAATTTCATGAAACTGTTTCTGTAATTGTGAAACCGGTTTCATAAACAGTAAAAAATATGAAACTTATTTTCTTGTTCTATTATAAATGCTATCTCAACATATTTCTACAAAATTTTTTAGGTCAGTCTCAGTATTCGAAAAATTAGCTCTAGTCCTCGAACATTGGGCATCACTCCAAGAAAAGTTTTGACCATTGCTAGAAAAATAGACACTCTCTCCAAAAATCAGCTATGGTCCTCAAAATATTAGGTGAAGTACTCGAATCATTGGAAGCAGTTCTTCAAAAACTCAGTTCGAACCTCCAAACATTCATCAATGCTCACCAATACCTAGCACTTTCCTCTGAAAAATTTCGGCCCCCTCCAAAAAAATTTTCTCGCGGAATGAAACATACATACCCCCTGCTTGGCATATTTATCAAGTAACCAAAATACAATGTTCCATATAGAATCAATGAATCCTATTTAACAATTAAAGGGGTCAAATTAAACATGGACAAGAAGCCAATTTTATCCGTCGAACATTTAAAAACTTCATTTTTTACCGATGATACCGAAATTCCGGCAGTTGATGATATTTCTTTTCATATCTATCCAGGGGAGATTGTTGGAATTGTTGGGGAATCGGGTTGTGGAAAAAGCGTGACATCCCTATCGATCATGAAACTACTGCCGAACCCTCCTGGAAAAATTGTTTCAGGAAAAATTTTATTAAATGGAGAAGATCTTGTTCATGCTTCAGAGAAACGAATGCGCCAAATTCGTGGAAAAGAGATTGCCATGATTTTCCAAGAACCGATGACATCCTTAAACCCACTATTTACGATCGGCAATCAATTAATGGAAGCCGTCAAAATCCACTATCCATGGCCGAAAAAGAAAATTTATGAACGATGTTTAGAAATGCTAAAACTCGTTGGACTTCCGAGAGTAGAAGAATTAATGAAAAGTTATCCTCATGAACTTTCCGGCGGAATGAGACAAAGAGTCATGATTGCAATGGCCCTGATATGCGACCCTAAAGTGTTAATTGCCGATGAACCGACGACTGCGCTTGACGTTACGATTCAGGCGCAAATTTTACAACTAATGAAAGAATTGAATGAAAAACTTGAAACGGCGATATTGTTCATTACTCATGATCTCGGCGTCGTTTCCCAATTATGCGAACGAGTAATTGTCATGTATGCAGGAAAAATTGTTGAGGAAGGAACGGTAAAAGAAATCTTCGCTAATCCGAAACACCCTTACACGAAAGGCCTTCTCGCTTCCATTCCCGATATTCGCTATAAAAAAGAACGACTTTACTCCATCCCTGGCAACGTTCCGAAACCAGGCTCTGTTCAAAAGGGATGTCGCTTTTATTCTAGATGCGAGGCAAGAGAAAATCGGTGCTTACAAGATGATCCGCCTTATGTGACTATCAATGATTATCATAACGCACGCTGCTGGTTAGCTGTTGAAGGAGGCGAAACGAATGAAAACACCACTATTGCAAGTTCGTAATTTGAAAAAAGAATTTCCGATTAAAGGCGGGCTATTCGGACGAACCGTTCAAACTGTTAAAGCGGTCAACCACATTTCTTTTACTTTACATAAAGGCGAAACATTAGGTCTTGTTGGGGAATCGGGCTGCGGAAAATCAACGACCGGGAAGCTGTTGCTCCGATTAATCGAACCAACTGACGGTGAAGTTTTGTTTGAAAACGAAAATATTTTTACCTTTTCAAAAGAGAAAATGCGAAAAGCAAGACGGGATATGCAAATGGTGTTTCAAGATCCGTTTGCTTCATTAAACCCAAGGCATAGCATAGAAAAAATATTAGAAGAACCTTTAATCGTTCACGGACTTTATTCCAAAAGCGAACGAAAGAAAAAAGTACACGAAATTCTAGAAATCGTTGGCTTGCGAAAAGAGCATGCAAAACGGTATCCTCATCAATTTAGCGGTGGCCAACGACAGCGCATTGGAATCGCTCGAGCATTAATGACGAATCCAAAACTAATCATTGCGGATGAACCAGTTTCCGCCCTTGATGTTTCAATTCAATCTCAAGTTTTAAATCTATTAAAAGATTT
Source organism: Bacillus sp. JST-5 (assembly GCF_057747715.1). Lineage (NCBI taxonomy): Bacteria > Bacillati > Bacillota > Bacilli > Caryophanales > Bacillaceae > Bacillus > Bacillus sp. JST-5. Next base: position 22,892 of record NZ_JBYLHW010000006.1, read on the forward strand.
ACAAGAACAATTTCAATTAACATATATTTTTATCTCGCATGACTTAGGCGTCGTCCGACATATTAGCGACAGGGTAGGCGTCATGTATTTAGGTCATTTAGTAGAATTATCCGACAGCGAAACACTCTATGATAATCCGCTTCATCCATACACCAAAGGGCTTATTTCAGCCGTACCGATTGCTGACCCAACTTATAAACGAGAAACGATCACCATTAAAGGAGATATTCCAAGCCCTTCTAATCCGCCATCCGGTTGTGTCTTCCATACGAGATGTCACGCCTGTATGGAAATATGTAAAAAACAAAAGCCAGAATTAAAAGAATTAGATCAAGGTCATTATGTGGCTTGTCACTTATATTAATAACTTCAAGTTAAACGATAGGCCACTTTAATGATAAATTTACAATTTCAATTAAGGGGGAGAACCATGTTAAAAAAGAAACCATGGATTTTATCTATTATTTCCGTCCTCATCTTATCAATCTTCTTGTCTGCATGTTCAGATGATAAAAAATCAGATGAAAAGTCGGACGAAAATGGAGACGATGAATTAAAAGAATTAGTGTTTGGTAGAGGCGGTGACTCAACATCGCTAGATCCAGCTACTACCACTGAAGGTGAAGCTTTCAAAGTTACTAAGAACATTTTTGAAAACTTAGTAGATTTCGGTGAGCAAGACACTGAAATTCGCGAAGGCCTCGCTACGAAATGGGATGTTTCCGATGATGGACTGACTTACACGTTTACATTACGAGAAGGGGTAAAATTCCATGACGGAACGGACTTTAACGCTGAAGCCGTCGTCTTTAACTTCAATCGTTGGAAAGAAGGAAATAGCGGCAAAACCGGAGACGATATTCCATTCCCTTACTATCAATCTCAATTTGGCGACAATATTGAAGAAGTAAAAGCAACGGGAGAGTATGAAGTTCAATTTAAGTTAAAACGCCCTCAAGCACCGTTCTTGAAAAACTTAGCAATGTCACCATTTGGGATCGCAAGTCCAGAGGCGGTTAAAAAATACGGTGATAAATTTAACGAAAACCCTGTCGGAACAGGTCCATTTAAATTCGTTGAATGGAAACGAAACGACAAAATTGTTATTGAGAAATTTGAAGACTATTGGAACCCTGAATATCCAAAACTAGATCGAATCACATTCTTATCCATCCCTGATAACTCAGCACGACTCAACGCCCTACTTACTGGAGAAGTTGACTTAATTGACGGAGTAAACTACAGCGATGTTTCACAAATTGAAGCAAATTCTGATCTGCAAATCTTCTCAAGACCTTCCATGAACGTAGCCTATGTCGGATTAACATCTACACGCGGTCCATTACAAGATAAAAAAGTTCGTCAAGCTTTAAACCATGCCGTTGATAAACAAGCGATCATAGAAGCGTTTTATGAAGGATACGCCATCCCTGCGAAAAACCCAATGCCTCCAGTGATTGCCGGGTATAACGACGCGATCGAAGATTATCCATTTGATTTGGAAAAAGCGAAACAATTGTTGGCAGAAGCCGGATATCCGGACGGGTTTGAAATCGAATTATGGGCAATGCCTGTTCCTCGTCCATATATGCCAGATGGTCAAAAAGTAGCTGAAGCGATCAAATCAAATTTTGAAAAAATCGGGGTCAAAGCAAAAATTGTTACATTTGAATGGGGTACGTATTTAGAAAAAGTAGCAGCTGGTGAAGCCGATGCGTTTATGCTCGGTTGGACAGGAGATAACGGCGATCCTGATAACTTTTTATATGTCTTATTAGATAAAGACAATATTGGAACAAATAACTATTCATACTACTCCAACGATGAACTTCATGAAATATTAATTCAAGCACAATCAGAGCCAGATGAAAACGTAAGAAATGAGCTGTACAAAAAAGCGCAAGAAATTATTAAAGAAGATGCACCATGGATTCCACTCGTTCATTCCGAACCGTTACTTGCAGGACGTGCCGATATTATTAACTTCAAGCCACATCCAACAGGATCCGACCATTTGCATATGGTTGATTTCAAAAAATAAACGGAAAAGGGAGTTCATCTCCCTTTTCTCCTATTCCTAGATTCTTTCAAAATTTAGTAGAAAGAAGTGGAAGTCATGTACGCCTATATAGTTAGAAGAATTCTCATGTTAATTCCAGTACTTTTAGGTTTAACACTTATTGTCTTTTTCATGATTCGAGCTTTACCTGGGGACCCTGCTCACATTATTTTAGGACAGGCTGCCACCGATGAATCAATTGCTGCCCTAAGAGCTGAGCTAGGATTAGATGAGCCTTGGTATAAACAATATTTCACATACTTAGGCGATCTATTACAAGGGGATTTAGGCAATTCTATTCGTACAAATTCCCCCATTTCTGAACAACTGTGGCCGTATTTGGCAGCAACGATTGAATTATCTGTCGTCGCTATGATCATTGCTGTATTTTTCGGGGTAAACTTCGGGATCATTAGTGCATGGTTCCAAAATTCTTGGTTTGACTATACAGCGATGCTCATTGCGTTAATCGGAGTTTCCATGCCTATTTTTTGGCTTGGGTTGATTGAACAATGGCTGTTTGCCGTCAATTTAGATTGGTTTCCGACGCGAGGACGAGACCCGGCACGGAACCCGGTCGATCCGATCACCCATTTATACATTATTGATACATTGATACAAGGGAATTGGGGTCAATTGAAAGAAGTGCTGAAACATTTAGTCCTCCCTTCTGTTGCCCTTGCCACCATCCCGATGGCAATCATCGCAAGAATCACTCGTTCAAGTATGTTAGAAGTGATGAGAACCGATTATATTCGTACAGCGAAATCGAAAGGGTTAAGCATGTTTTGGGTGGTCTATAAACATTCATTAAGAAACGCCATTATCCCAATCTTAACGGTCATTGGTTTACAGTTTGGATTACTGTTAGGTGGTGCCATTTTAACCGAAACAATTTTTAGCTGGCCAGGTATTGGAAGATTTATCTATGATGCGATTAATTTTAGAGATTATCCGGTGATTCAATCTGGAATTTTAATCATCGCCCTCTTCTTTGTCATGATTAACTTTATTGTCGATCTTTTATATGCAGCGATAGATCCACGCATTCGCTATCGCTAATCAAAAGGACGAACTTTAAAAAGTAGGTGATAGGAATGTCCGAAATGGTTCCGAATACAAATTTAACCATCGAGGAAAATGATGACGTCGTTTCGCCTTGGAAAGAAGCATGGCGAATGTTTAAAAAAAATAAAATGGCTGTTGTCGGGACATGCATTGTATTGTTCTTTATTTTGCTCGCTATCTTTGCGCCACTGATTGCACCCGAAGGAATTGATGATCAGAAACTGACGAATGCAAGATTACAACCTCCTTCTTCTGAATATTGGCTAGGGACGGATGATTTAGGAAGAGATATTTTTTCCCGCATTGTTTACGGGGCTAGAATTTCGTTAGTGGTCGGATTCTTTTCGGTGATAGGTTCGATTATTGTTGGTAGTTTGCTAGGAATTATCGCCGGCTATTATGGGGGGATTGTGGACGGATTAATCTCGAGGTTTTTTGATATATTACTAGCTTTCCCTAGTATTTTACTTGCGATTGGAATTGTTGCAGTATTAGGACCTTCTTTGCAAAATGCGCTTATTGCCATTGCTATTATTAACGTTCCGAATTTCGGTCGTCTTATACGTTCCAAAGTATTAAGTGTGAAAGAAGAAGAATATATTACGGCCGCCAAGTCAATAGGAATGAAAGACTCGCGGATTTTGTTCCATCATATTCTCCCAAACAGCGTCGCACCGATCATTGTACAAGGTACATTAGCTATTGCCACAGCTATTATTGAAGCAGCAGCTCTCGGCTTTTTAGGATTAGGTGCACAGGCTCCTCAACCGGAATGGGGAAAAATGTTAGCAGATGCGAGAAACTATTTAATTACTGCACCTTGGACGATGATTTTCCCGGGCCTAGCTATCATGTTAACAGTTCTAGGATTTAATTTAATGGGCGATGGTCTGCGAGATGCATTAGACCCGAGGATGAAGACGTGAGAATTGTTTTAGGAATCGTTTCGTTTTGGTGTTTGCTAGATGTACTAGCATTTACAATTACATGGAAAAGTTTCAATGAGAATGATTGCTCATTACAGTGAATAACCACTTACAAATAAAATTAACTTAGTTGCAAGATTTTTTGTCGACTTACAAGAAAATGTCTTTAAGTTACAAATAAATTTTCGATAGTTACAAATTTTTCTTTTGCACTTGCAAATACGATGTTTTCTAGTTGCAAAAAATATTAAAAAGTTACAAATACACTTCATATACTTACAAATTTGATAACTAAAGTTGCAAATATCTAACCAATCGGATAGGATTGGCCAAAGCCAATCCTTCCTTTTTTGAGCAAAATCATCTTCGAATAACTGACTTGCAAATATATCGATATGAGTTGCAAGATTATTTGATCACTCGTTTAAGATATTCCCTCTCGAATCATCCACTTGCAAATATATGAATACTTGTTGCAAGTATTTTTGATCACTTATTTATCCTAATCACTCTTGAACAATCAAGTTGGAAGTTTTCCTAGTACTCTAGGCAAATTTTTTATACATTGCCTATTTTCCTTTGGTTAGAAACATTTGTATTCTTCTTTTCTTCTCTTCTGTTTCAAAGCAGGTGCCAAACAGTTCTTTTTCCGTTTCATAACCTAATTGGGATGAGCCAAATATTCCTGCATTTATTGATTGAATGGCAAAGCGTACCGCTTGTTTTCCGTTTTCTGAAATCCTTTTGGCCAATTTCATTCCTTCTTCTAAAAGAGTGTGATCGTCACAAACGATATCAATGATTCCTAATTCAAATGCTTGATGTCCTTTCACTCTTTCTCCAGTTAATATCATTTTTTTCGCTTTAGAAATTCCAATCAATCTTGGGAGACGCTGCGTTCCTCCCGCTCCAGGAATCAAACCGAGAGTTACTTCCGGAAGTCCATAAATACTAGTAACCGTTCCAATGCGAATATGACATGCTAATGCTAATTCTAATCCTCCCCCTAAACAAGCGCCTTCAATTAATGCAATAATTGGCTTTGAAAATTGTTCTATTCGATCCATCAGCTCATGTCCAAGTTTAGATGTTTTTGTCCCTTCTTCTGCTGTATGGATGTTAGCAAACTCTTTTAATTCAGCCCCAGCCATAAAATGCCCATGACTACCCTTTAGTAATATCACAACAACCTCTTCGTTATTTTCCAATATATCTAATGCTTGATGGAGTTCTTCCATCGTTTGAAAACTTAATGTATTCACTGGAGGATTGGTAATCGTGATAATCCCTATCTGTTCCTCAATTTGGACATTTACTTTTTCCATTTAATCTCCAATCCTTTCAATTACAACGGCCGCTCCAAGTCCACCACCAACGCATAACGTGGCTACCCCATATCGACCGTTGATCTGTTCTAATCCGTTTAACAAAGTTACCATTAACCGAACTCCTGTTGTGCCGACTGGATGCCCCAATGCAATCGCCCCACCAAAAGGATTTACTTTTTCAATGTCTAATCGCAACTGTTGAATACAGGCAATCGTTTGGGCAGCAAATGCTTCATTAATTTCAAATAAATCAATATCTTCTATTGTTAAACCTGCCCTCTCCAACGCTTTCGGAACGGCATAAATCGGACCGAGCCCCATAACGGCAGGATCTAATCCAACGGTGGCATAAGATACTATCTTTGCTTTTGCCCTTAATCCTAAAGATTTTGCTTTTTCTCCGCTCATTAAAATAACTCCGGCAGCACCATCATTTATACCACAAGCATTTCCAGCCGTAACGGTACCATCCTTTTTAAAAGCAGGTTTCATTTTCGCTAAATCATCGATTGTCATCGGACGACCTTCTAACTCATCTTGATCAAACACTTTTTTTCCTTTTCGTTCTTGGATAACAACAGGAACAATTTCTTTAGCGAATGTTCCATTTTGCTGAGCTTTTTGTGCTCGTTCGTAGCTTTTTAATGCAAATCGATCTTGCTCTTCTCTCGTTATTTCATATTGTTCAGCAACATTTTCAGCTGTTTCCCCCATCATCATATTTACATACGGATCATGAAGCATCTCCCATACACGATCGATTAACGTTTGATGCCTCCATTTATATCCACTTCTTGCCCCTTTCAACGTGTAAGGGATTTGACTCATGCTTTCTGTTCCTAAAATAATCGAAACATCCGAATCCCCTAAGCGAATGGATTGGGTTCCATTTATGAGAGCCTGCATTCCCGAAGAACAGTTTTGATTCACCATATAGGCGGGAATTTCTTGTTTCCATCCTAATTCTAATGCTGCAATTCGCCCAATATTAGGGGCATCCGAAGGCGCATCTACATTTCCTACGATAATTTCATCGATTTCATCCGATGATAATTTCGTTTCCTCGATTAAATTGGCTAAAACGGTTTTCGCTAAATCTTTCGCTGATACATGTTGAAGCATACCGTTCATTTTTCCTATTGGCGTTCGTTTAGCTTCTACGATCACTACCTCTTTCACTGCTTCACATCCTTTTATTTATGTCCCGTTTTCTTTTCATTTTGCAACCAAAAATCAAGCCATTGAATGTTATAAACGGCTTGTAAAAGCAATTTAAATACTTCTTCGGTTTTTTCTGTTAAAGGATATCGGTTTTCCGAAATGACCCAACTTGTAACCACTTCATCGATCGCTCCAAAAATCACTTTCCTCATGACTCTTTCGGAGATATCTCGGCGGAAAATTTGATCTTCTTGTCCTTTCAAAATAATCGATTCAATGAGGCGTGAATATCTTCGAATGCCCTCTTTCATCGCTTCTCGAATATTCGGACTTGATTGCCTAGCCTCAATTTGTATGACACGGGCTAAATCATAATCATTTTGAAAATAGCTTAAATGATGTTTAACTAATTCAAACAATTTTAATCGTGCATCTGAATACTGTTCGATTAACTTTTCTGCACTTGGAGTGAAATGATGATAAATGGTGTTATGAAATAAAGAGATTAATATATCTTCTTTATTATTAAAATATAAATAGATCGTGCCATCTCCTACTCCAGCTTCTTTTGCGATTCTAGATATAGAAGCTCCATGATATCCTTCTTTAGAAAATACTTTCTTAGCAGCAACAAGAATAATAGTACTTTTTTTCCCACGATTGCTCGTCATGTTTCTCACCTTTTAATTTTCCATTTCAACAACCATTTTTCTTAGTTCGCTTTTCGTAATTTTACCAACCGAATTTTTTGGAATTTGGTCAACGAAATATACTTTTTTCGGACAACGATAGTTTGCCATTTTCATTTGGCAATGCTGAATTATTTGTTCTTCTTTGAGATTAGAGTTCGTTTTCAAAGCTACAAAAGCGACCACTTCTTCTCCATATTTTTCATCTGGAATTCCAATCACTGCAGCTTCTAAAACATCAGGAATTTGATAGATGACTTCTTCAATTTGTTTCGGATAAATATTCATTCCACCGCGAATGATCATATCTTTCTTCCGATCAACGATATAAAAGTACCCATCTTCATCTTGATAGCCTATATCTCCCGTATAAAGCCATCCGTCTTTTAATGTTTTTTTCGTTTCTTCTTCTCGATTTAAATACCCCTGCATAACGTTTGGCCCTTTGACGATTAATTCTCCTAATTGCCCTTGAGGTACTTCTTCTCCCTTGTCATTGACAACTTTTACTTGTTGAGGAGGCATTGGCTTTCCAATGGAACCTACTTTTCTTTGTCCATCCACTGGATTTAATGTTGAAGCACAAGTACCTTCTGATAATCCCCAGCCTTCAATCAGTTTAAACGGGAACCTAGATTCGAATCTTTCAAATAAAGAAATAGAAACTGGGGCTGCTCCACAAATTCCTAGTCTCATAGAACTTAAATCATATTGATGTTCTACTCCTTCTGGTAAGTTAGCAACCATCCCATAAATGGTTGGTACACCAGATGTAAATGTCGTTTTATATTTTGATATACAAGGCAAAAACTCTTCCAAAACAAACTTTTTCCTTAAAACAACACTCCCGCCCGCGCGCAAGACGGATAAAAGTTTAAAATTTAATGCATTTACATGGAATAAAGGTAAAATTAAATAAGACCGATCATTTTCTGTAATTCGAAGGGATTGAATGGACATTTCAACCATTGCTTCAACGTTTGAATGAGATAGAAGCACTCCTTTTGGTTTTCCCGTCGTTCCGGAAGTATAAATAATAAGAGCAATACTGTCAGCAGGGACTTCTCCGAATGAGTGGGAAGAAGTTGTTTGAAATATATCAGAAAAATGCTTTTCCCCAACAAGCGCTTCGCCTTCAAAAATGACTTTTTCGATTGGCCTTTCTAACATTTCACACGCTTCTCTAACTTTTTGGGCGACATACCCTTCAAAAATAATGATTTTTGCATTCGAGTCTTTTAGTTGATAGGATATTTCCTCAGGTTTCAATGCAGGATTAAGCGGAGTCATCGTGACACCTAGCTTCCAACAAGCAAGTAATGTAATGACGTATTCAATCGTATTGGACGATTGGATGGCAACGACATCTCCATTTTTTAGTTGGAAAAGATTTTTTAACCCCGCTGCCAATTGATTTATTTGATTTTGCAATTCTACATATGTGAATTGTTCATCATAATAGAAAATAGCTGTTTTATTTGGAAATTTCTCGACCCAAGAATCTAGGAAGTTTGGCCAGATCGATAAATTCATCACAATCCCTCCTACTCATAAACATAAAATCCTGCACCTGATTTTCTCCCTAACTGTTGATTTTCGACCTTTTCTATTAACAAATTGGCGGGACGAAATTGTTCCAACCCTGTCTGTTCATAGAGATTTTCCATAAAATAATAAATGGTATCTAAACCGATAAAATCCGCTAATGCTAAAGGTCCCATCGGATGGCCTAAGCCGAGTTTGATCGCTTCATCAATATCTTCCATGGATGCGATTCCCTTTTCATATAAGGTGATGGCTTCATTAATTAATGGAGTAACAATCCGATTCACAACAAAACCCGGGGAGTCTTTGACCTTAATAGGCTTTTTATTTAAGGAAAGAATAAATTGCTTTGATATTTGCAATACTTCCTCAGATGTTTCATCACTCTTAACCATTTCGACTAATGGCATTTTTTCCGGAGGATTAAAAAAATGTAATCCAATAATTCGGTCTTTATCTACACAATAGTGAGCTATATCTGAGATTAATATGCCGGATGTATTGGAAGCTAAAATCACATCTTTATTTGTGGATTTCTCTAATTCTTTAAAAATAATTCTTTTCAAGTCTAGTATTTCTGGAACTGCTTCGATAATTATTTGACAGTCAGCCATGTCCGTCAATGCATGAACAGGCTCAAGATTTGAAGAAAATTCACCGGCTTTCTTTTTAATTTTTTCAACAGCTTTTTCTAAACTCGCATCATTTGCATCAAAAAGTTTTACGTAATGACCTGAGGTGATACACACAGTAGCGATCCCTGCACCCATTACTCCACTACCGATAATCCCAATTTTCAATGATTCTCCATTCCTTTCTATTTCCCGACTACATCAATCAATGTGAGTCCTGGAATAAAAGTAATTAGTAAAATATCAACAATCATCATTAGTAAAAATGGAATGACGGCTTTGACAAGAGGTTCAAATTTCGTTCCCCCTACTTGTGAGCCGACAAATAAAGAGACCCCTACAGGCGGTGTAATTAATCCAATGGATAAATTCGCTACCATAATAATTCCGAAATGTATCGGATCCACACCGATGCTTGTCATTACCGGCAATAAAATTGGTGTTAAAATAATAATCGCTGCAATTGTTTCCATAAATGTTCCAACGATTAATAAAAATATATTGACTAATAAAAGGACAACAAATGGTGATAGATTAGAGTCTAAAAATAATGTTGCTACTTCTTGCGGTATTCTTTCTCGTGTAAGTACCATACCAAATAATGCAGCGGTTGCGATAATGAACATAATGACCGACGTTGTCACAACTGATGAAACTAAAATTTCTCTTAACGTTTTCAAATTAATCTTTTTATAGACAAAAATACCAATGATTAATCCATAAACAACGGCAACAACAGATGCTTCTGTAGGAGTAAAGTAACCGCTATAAATTCCACCTAAAATAATGATTGGCATTAATAGTGCTAAGATCGCTCGTTTAAATGATTGCCAAACATTCTTGAAGCTAATTTTTTCCGCATCGCTGCCGTAGCCTTGTTTACGTGAAATAAAGTAAGCAACAACCATTAAGGAAATTCCGATTAAAAGACCAGGAATGATCCCCGCGATAAAAAGACTAGTAACAGACGCCCCCGCAGAAACTCCATACAAAACAAGAGGGACACTCGGCGGAATAATAATTCCCGTTGTTCCTGCAGCCGCTTGTACAGCTGTTGAAAAATTACGATCATACCCTGCTTTAACCATGGCAGGTATCATAATTCCACCAATTGCGGCAGTTGTGGCAGTGGCAGATCCTGAAATAGCGGCAAAAAAGACACACGCTAAAATGGATACGTGCGCAAGACCACCTTTGAGCTGACCAACTAAACTTTTGGCAAATTCAATTAATCTCTCAGATATCCCACCATGCTCCATTAATTTCCCTGCAAGAATAAAAAATGGAGCCGCCATAAGTGGAAAGGAATTTAACGCTGCAAACATCTTTTGTGGCAAAATGACTAACGGAATATTTCCACCAATTACTAATATAAGAACAGAAGAAACGCCCAGCGCGATCGCAATAGGAACATTGATAAAAATAAGTATGGCTAAAATAATAAATAGTAACGCTCCCATAATTAAATCTCCTTTAACTTCCCATTCTTTTGAAACATTGATTTGATTGTCACATCAATTAGATTTAAGGCCATTAAAACCCCGCTGACTGGAATGACAGCATAAACATACCCCATCGGTATATTTAATGCAGGAGATGTTTGAACGAGCGAACCGGCTGCAAGTTCATAACCTTTGACAATAAGCAATAGAAAAAAGGAAAAGCAAATGATACCAACAAGAATTTGAACGAAACTACGCAAAATTTTTGGGAATTTTGCTACAAAGACTTCCACTCCAATATGTGCCCCGTATTGAAACGCAAAAGCAGTCCCTAGAAAGGTAATCCAAATCATCATAAATCTTGCAACCTCTTCCGTCCACGGGAAGGAGGATTGTAATACGAGGCGTGATATTATTTGTAAAAAAATGATAGCGACCATCGCGAAGAGCAAAGTAGCACAAAAAACTTCTGTTATTCGATTAACCATTTTTATACTTTTCGTCCACATTTTTTCACCCCTCTATGAAAAAAAAGCGCAGACGCTCGATCTATTACATTGGAAAACTTAGTATTTGGAGTTTTCTCATTTGACTTAATGGTAGTGAGACGAGCGCTGCGCATACTTGTTTGGATAATAGAAATGAAGTTTTTTAATTGGCTAAGTTTACTTCACATTTTGAATACGTTCAACTAAGTCTCCAAAACGAGAACTATGATCTTTGTAAACTTTTTCTACCGCTTTTTGGAATGCCTCAATATCAACTTCAGATTTTTCAATGATGGTTACTCCATTTGCAATTAAATCTTCTTTTTGTTCTTTTTCCATTTCTTGATTGATTTCACGTTGACGTTTTGTAAATTCTTTTCCTTTTTCAATTAATACTTTTTGAACATCTTCTGGTAATGATTGAAATTTATCTTTGTTCATTAATAACGGAGCTGATGCGTAGTAAATGCCCACTTCACTGAAGTAGTCTTGTACTTCATACATTTTTGTTGAATGCATAACTCCGTAAGATAAGTCTGAACCGTTAACTACTCCTTGTTGAAGGGATGTATAAAGTTCTGGGAATGCAATCGGAGTTGGATCCGCTCCAAGGGCTGAGTAAGTTTCCACATAGATTGGATTTTCTACCGTACGCATTTTTAACCCTTTCATATCATCCGGGGATTTAATTGGTTTATCACTGGCTAAGTGTCTAAATCCGTTTTCCCATAAACCTAACGTTTTAAATCCAGCCGCATCTAATTTTTCAATGATTTCTTTTCCAATTTCACCATCTAATGTTTTATAAACATGATCTAAATCTCTAAATAAGAATGGCATTTCTAACACATTGTATTCTTCAACGAAATTCCCTACAGGACCTGATGTCACAAGTGTCATATCAAGTGCACCTAATTGTACTTGCTCGACAACCTCTACTTCTCCTCCAAGTTGTCCATTTCCGTAAATTTCAAATTTTACTCTTCCATCTGTTTCTTCTTCAACGGCTTTAGCGAACTCTTCTAAACCTTTCGTATAAGAGTGGCTATCAGGAGCAATATGACCCACTTTTATGACAACGCTTTCATTTTTTCCGTCGGAGTCCCCGTTACTGACGTTTGATTCACTACACCCCGCTAATATTAGAAATAATGAAAAAAATAAAAATACGAACGACCGTGAAAACCCTTTCATTTTCATACATTTACCCACCTTTGTTTGGATTTTTAAAACTGAAGACTCATTCAAATCTCCTTGTTTGACATTATAAATAATAATTAGAAAATTATCAATATACAAATTTTTTTAATAATAATGAATAATATTTCATAACTTTCATTCTATTAAAGATAATGGGGAGTTTCCTAGAAAATTAGAAACAAATTAGAGAGGGTGCAAAATTTATGGGAGTGGGTGTTGATTAGACTTTTTTAAAAAGGCGGGAGATGGAGAGCATTTTCCTAATAAATATGCTTGTATTTTTTCGTGAATGGAAAAACTGGTCATGATTGATCGCTTGATTTGCTTTTCATCAATAATTGTTGCAAACGAGGTTTGATTTGTTCGATAATCTGTGCGGCGGTTAAGTTTTCTTTATATCCTTTATGATAGATCGCTTGAAGAAGCGTTTTGAATTCTTTTTGTGGATTCATTTTGGCCATCACTTCTCCTCCCTTTATGTATGGAATAGGCTACCCAACTAGGTGGATAGCCCAATGTATTATATGTTTTTATTTTTTAAATGCCACTTCCAAGCGCTGGAAATAATTTCTTCCAGTTGATAGCTTGCTTTCCAGCCTAATTCTCGATAAATCTTTTCAGAAGATGCTACAAGTTGCGCAGGATCTCCTGGTCTACGATCAGTATATTCAATCGTAGCTTTACGACCAGTCACTTTTTCACACATCTCAATGACTTCTTTAACAGAATAACCTTTTCCGTTTCCAAGGTTGTAGGTGGCTGTTTTGATTTTCCCTTCTAGCAATGCTTCCAATGCTAAAATGTGAGCGTGTGCTAAATCAGTAACATGAATATAATCTCTTATACATGTACCATCAGGAGTATCATAATCCGTACCAAATACAGATATTTTTTCACGCTCACCAAGCAAATGTTGTAAAACGATTGGAATTAAGTGTGTTTCCGGATCGTGTTTTTCCCCAATCATTCCAGACTCATGCGCACCAGCTGCATTAAAATATCGTAGCACGACATAATTTAATCCATATGCTTCGGCAAAATCAGACAAGATTTGCTCCACCATTAATTTTGAACGTCCATAAGGGTTGATCGGATTTGTTGGAGTGTCTTCTGTTATAAAATCTGTATTTGGTATACCGTATGTTGCAGCAGTAGATGAAAAAATAAAGTTGTTTACATGATGCTTAACCATCGTTTCTAATAAATTTAATGTAGCTGCTACATTGTTTTTATAATATTTTAACGGTTCAACAACAGATTCTCCTACGAGGCTATTGGCTGCAAAATGCATAACCCCTTTAATGTCATATGTTTCGAATAAATGAGAAAGAAGCTCTTTGTCACCTAAGTCTCCTTTCACAAAAATCGCTTTTTCATCCACTAAATGTTCGTATCCGGTTGAAAGCGAATCTAATACGACGACAGGCATCCTTTGTACGAGTTCTTTCACTAAATGGCTACCGATATATCCGGCACCACCGACGACTAATATCACCGTAGTTCCTCCTTCTTAACTCTGCTGAATCATTTGTTCGACTTGATTCATCACGGCTGTTTCTAAGTCTTGCAACAGTTGTTTGCTTTCTTCTTCTGTTTGTCCCCGTACGGCAAAATAAAACTTACATTTTGGCTCCGTGCCGGATGGACGTACGCAAAACCATGATCCGTTCGATAAGAAATATTTTAAAACGTTCGATTTTGGAAGCTCGATGGATCGTTCTTCTCCAGTATTTAATTCCGTACGGATTCCTGTTTTATAATCTTCCACAGCGACGATTTCAACGCCCGCCATTTCTTTCGGAGGGTTTTTACGGAATGTCTCTAAAATTTGCGCAATTAATTCCGCTCCTTCTTTCCCTTTCAACGTCAATGATTTTAACGATTCTTTGTAAAAACCGTATTTGCGGAAAATTTCTTGCAATCCGTCGTATAAGCTTTGTCCTTTAGCTTTATAATAGGCGGCAACTTCGGCAACAAAAATGGCTGCTTGGACAGCATCTTTGTCACGGACAAAATCGCCGATTAAATAACCGTAGGATTCCTCATATCCAAATTGGAATGTATATTCTTTCGTTTGCTCAAATTCTTTAATTTTCTCACCGATAAATTTAAATCCTGTTAATGTATCTAATGTTGGTAACCCGTAATGCTCGGCAATAGCTCGACCAATTTCAGAAGTGACAATTGTTTTTAAAACAATCCCGTTATTCGGCAACATTCCTTTTTCTTTTTTCTGAGATAGTAAATATTCGAGCATTAACGCTCCCGTTTGGTTGCCAGTTAAAACAACATATTCTCTTTCGTTATTTTTCACGGCAACACCTAAACGATCGGCATCAGGATCTGTTCCTAACAATACATCCGCATCGATTTCTTTCCCTTTTTTGATCGCCAGTTCAAAAGCGGCATGTTCTTCAGGGTTCGGTGAAGAAACGGTTGAAAAATTCGGATCGGGATTCTCTTGTTCTTCCACAACAGTAACATTTTCAAATCCGAATGCTTTCAATCCTTCACGAACTGGTTTATTCGCGGTACCGTGTAATGGAGTGAAAACGATTTTTAAATCTTTTCCTACCTTTTCTACCATTTCTTTATTTAATTGAATTGTTTTTAATTGTTGGATATAAGCTTGATCCACATCTTCACCAATGTAAGTAAGTAAACCTTTATCCAACAATTCCTTTTCATCAGTAACTTCAATCGTTAGTTCATCTTGTACACGGTTAACAAAGTCTGTTAATTGATCAGCAAGTGCAGGCGGCAATTGTCCTCCATCATCACCATAAACTTTAAAGCCGTTATATTCCGGTGGATTATGGCTAGCAGTAATAACCACTCCTGCCGCTGTGTTTAAGTAACGAACGGCAAACGACAATTCCGGTGTTGGACGAAGTGATTCAAATAAATAAGATTTAATGCCATGTTTTCCTACCGTTTTTGCCACTTCTAATGCAAATTCCGGGGATTGATGTCTTGAATCATAGGCAATAGCCACTCCGCGTTCTTTTCCGTTTTCCATCGTCGCCAATATGTATTGGGCTAAACCTTCCGCAGCTTTTCGAACGGTATAAATGTTCATTCGATTCGTACCAGGACCAAGTTCTCCCCGCATGCCCCCTGTTCCGAACTCTAAGTTTTTATAAAATAAATCTTCTAGTTTTTTTTCATCATCTTTCATTTCTGTTAGTGCTTGTTTTAAATGGCTATCTAAATTTTCAAATGTAAACCATTTGTTCGCACGGTCTCTCCAACTCATTTATCTTCCTCCGTCTAAATTTATTGCCTACACAATATCATACCACATATTTGGACAAATTTTGAGGTTGTTGTAAAATTTTCACATTTTCTAGTACTTTTGTATAGAGGTCAACTTACCTATATACCCCACAAATAAAAAAAGTTGCCCCTTTCATTGGGACAACCTATTGTTGATCATTTTCTTTTGGAGGCATTGGTCTATGCTTATGCCATCTTGGGATAAATCCATTTTCTTTTAATTTTTCATAATGTTTTTCCATATGTTCAATCATTTTTTTCCCTTTTTCTTCAGATATCACACCGAACTCAATATATTTTTCAATGAGCTCTTTTCTTAATTCCATCAATTCCATATGTAGTTCATTCAGTTCTTCCTTTTGCTCATCGGTTAATTGGACATTTTTTTCATTTTGATTTTGAGTTCCCTCATTTCCATAAGCAATAGAATGTACAGAAAATAATGTAAACGAGAGAATCGCTGATATGGTAATAAGTTTTAATGTTTTCATTTTCTCCACCCTTTCTATTATTTTCCAAGTTATTTTCCCCAAATAAACACGATTTATGCTTCTGCAAATTAACACAATCGGCTTATTTCAAAATGAACACTTAAGAAACCAACCTCTACTCCTTAACAAAAAAAATCATCCCTCCCTTCTAAAAAAGGAAGAGGATGATGTATTCCATAGATTTTTTTATTAATGGAAAATGAAGATAACTAGATAATATAAAACCATGGTTACTAATCCAACAGGCACACCTATTTTTGCCCATTCTTTACTTGTAATTTGTAATTTCCCCGCTGCAATAATGTTAGGGATATTTCCGGGTATTAACATTCCACCACTAATTAAAAGTCCTAACAAAATGGATTGGATGGTTACATCACTCATTGCCGGGCTGATTTCAGCTGCGGCTAATGTAGCATTATCTAATACGGCCGAAATCATGTTGACCCAATATAAAATGCCTGTATGTAAATCTAATAAATACCGATTAATCAATGGTTCAAAACCCGCTCCAAGCAACGTTAATCCCATTACAAATAAGTAAATTTTAAACGTACGTATGACAATTTCTGCGTAGGTTTCTGCTGTTTGTTCTCCAGAAGAATGCTTCTTTTTTCTGGGCGTGACAAAGATAAACGTTAAGACAGCAAATACAACAATAGCACTAAATACATATGGACCAATTAATTTGATTAAATAAAAGAAATCTTTATTTAATTTTGTAACGGTTAATGTAGATAACGGTTCGCCAATCGGTGTTAACGATGCACCAAGCCCAATCGAAAACGATGAAAAAATAACAAAGCGAACTTCAGAAGGACGATCAAGCTTTAATGTTGTTACAATCATGACTAAGATAAGGGCGGCGATAATCGCTGTGATGATGGAAGAAATCAAACCTAATCCAATAACTACGACAGGTAATATGAAGCGAAGAGAAACTTTTTGGCTGAGACGATCGACAGCCTTTTCAAAAGGCGTTTGCAACCATTTAAATAATAAACCACTGATGAACACCGCGATTGCAATCCCAATCGGTGCATGAAGTGCTTCTTCCCATAGTTCTTTATTTAAGACACCGCTAATAAGCGCCGCTAAAATTCCCATAATGAATAAGAAAGATTCTAATTGATGTTCCACCGTTTTGACCAAAAAAGGTAAAAAAAGTACTAGTACTAATATGATGATGAGTCCTACCATTTGAATTCCCCTTTCAAACATCCCATACATCATTATATGGTCAAGCCTGAAAAATATGTGATGTCATTTTCTCAGTAGAAAGCTCAACATCTATTCATTCATTAATTGGTGGATATATAAGTCGTTGAGTTCTAATAATTTTAGCACTTGGTTGTATGTCTGTTCATATTTATTTTTCATCTGAACATTTATAGGAAGATCATTTTCAAGTGGGTAAAATTCTCCATCCTCATACCCTTCTCCCGGAATAAAGCCAACATGGTCAGTAATAAAGCTTCCGGTTGGTAAATAAAATCGCTGAGGAATGATATTTGTTTCCGTGTTCAGTAAGTCTTGACCGAAATAAATGATAAATTTATGCAACTGGATTCCTAACAAATTGGCAACGGTAGGCATAATATCTACATGACTTCCTATTGTTTCAATGATTTCTCCTTCTTGCTGAGGAACATGAATAATCAAAGGAATTTTAATGGCTTCGAAAACATTAAAATCTTTTTTTACCCATTTCTCCATTATTTCTCTATCTGCTTCATTTAATTGCCAAGAAATTCCGAAATGATCCCCATAAATCACTAACAGTGTGTCATCCCATAAGTGATTTTCCTTTAAAGCATTGATAAACCATCCAATCGCTTCATCTACATAATGAACAGCTTGAAGGTAATCTGCAATCGTTGTTCCTTCCAACTCCTTTGGTATATGTAATGTTTGATAGGGTTTAGGAATCTTATAGGGATGGTGACTCGACATGGCTATTATGTTTGCATATAAATGTTTTCCGTTATGAGTTGTTTTATATTCGTTAATTTTTTCTATCGTTTTAGCAAATAAGACTTTATCAGATGCACCAAATGCGATAAAATCCTTTTCGCCAAAGTATTGTTTATCAAAATATTGATGGAATCCTAACGATTGATACATTTCATCACGATTCCAAAATTGAACATCATTCGTATGGAAGGTCATCGATTCATATTGATGATTTTCTAATATTTTTGGAAAACTCGGTACGTCCACATCTTCTAGAACATTGGACATCGCTTCATTGCCAATCGGAAGGATTGAAGTATTCATTACAAATTCAGCATCTGCAGTATTGCCTTTTCCCACTTGTTGAAAAAAATTCGGAAAGTAAAAACTATTTTTAGTCAAAGCATTTAAGTTCGGCGTAATTTCTTGCCCATTCAATTCTAACCCTATAACGAAATTTTGAAAGGCTTCTAATTGGATGACTAAGACGTCTTTTCCCTTAGCAACTCCAAAATATTTTGGATTCTCTTTTATATCAATTCCTTTTACATGAAGAATCTCCTCTTGGGTAATGGGGGTAAGTTGTTTACGTTCTTTTTCCCATTCTTCAAGCCGTACCAATCCTTGATAATAAAATAAACCTAAGTTTTCAGCTTTTTTTAGTTCATTATAGACATTTTTTGAATGGTATATATAAATAGTCGCACTTCCAGCAACAAGCAAAATCACCACAAATAGCGTTTGATACCTCTTGATTGTTTTGGAATGAAACTTGTTCTTTTGGTTTGATGGGAATGATTTTGATAAAACCATCATAAAGATGTAAAAAAAGAAATCAATAAAGAGAAATAAATACCTCCATTGAAAAAGTTCAAAAATACTTTCTTTCACATCTCCCAGTTGCCCAATTTCAGAGATGGATTTATACGTTAAAACTCCCCCGTAATAATTGAAATAAAGTAAAAAGGTCAGCAATAAAAGTGAAAGAAGGAAAGAAAAAATGAGATAAAGCCATTTTTTCAATCTTCCTTTTGCGTATTCAAGAATCAAAAAAATCGTAAGGATGAACATGAATTCAAGAAGAATTCCCGTATGGAAAGCAGAGTTGCTAAAGATAAGTTGATGAACAATGAATAGTTTAATATATGAAGTCAAAAGAAAGTAAAAGAATGGAAATTTATATAAAAAACGAATAGCAGTCATAATTTTCACTTCCAAACAATAGATGTTAACTGGAACACATATTTAGTTTGTTTAGAAAAATGATTTTTCAAACATTGATCAACAATTTCCAAACTGGTTATGACAACATAACATCATTACTTGTGTGGGGGTGTTCATCATCGTAACGATTGATAAACAGAGCAGAATTCCTCTTTATATTCAATTAATGGACATCATTATTCGGAAAATTGAAGACGGAATATATAAACCTGAAAATAAACTACCTTCTGAACGTGAACTTTGTGAGATGTATGACGTAAGCCGAATGACCGTACGTCAAGCATTATTAGAGCTTGAACGGGAAGGGTATATTTATAAATTGCATGGTTTAGGAAGTTTTGTCTCGCCAAAGTCTTATCTTCAAAGCCTCGATAAGCTATACAGTTTTACAGAGGAAATGAAAAAGATAGGGAAAGTTCCAGAATCGATCGTCCTTCAATTTGAAACGATTCCCCCAACACCGAAAATCGCCAAACGATTAAAAATTCATGCTGATGAAAATGTTCATAAAGTGACGAGATTAAGACTTGCGGATAAAGAACCGCTCATTTATGAAATTTCATACTTACCTGAACGATATTTTCAAGGATTAACAAAAAAACATTTAGAGGCAAAACCAATGTACGATGTTTTTCGAGAGGATTACAAAATTGTCATTACAAAGGCGATTGAAACGTTTTCTGTCACACGTATTCGTGAAGAAGAAGCACACTGGTTAAAGGTGAAAAAGAATGAACCGGCGATGCTAATCAAACGCCAGCTATTTTCGTATGAAAACGTTTGTGAATACACCACAAGCATTGCGAAAGGTGACAAATTCGAATATACCGTTGAGCTGGATTGATTCAATTTTCGACAGCAATTCATTGGGGATTTTCCAGTGTCCAAATGAATTCTAGACTAAAAAATATAGGAGGCTCATAATGTTACTGAATTTCACGAAAGATGGGTTGGAACAACTTGGGGCCATTCATACTGCAACCGAAATCGCCCAGCAGCCAACCGTTTGGAAAAAAGTGATGGAATTGATTCGTGATCAGCAAAATGAAATTGAAGAATTTTTAAAATTTTTAAACAATAATTATAGTAATGTAAGAGTTATTTTAACTGGAGCTGGTACGTCTGCCTATATTGGTGAAACGGTTCTCCCCTATTTAAAACAAAACCATCAGTACAATCATTTCCACTATGAAGCCATTCCAACAACTGATTTAGTATCTACACCCAATTATTATTTCCAGAAAGAGACCCCTACTCTCCTTGTCTCGTTCGCACGCTCAGGGAACAGCCCGGAAAGCTTAGCGGCGTCTAAACTTGGAGAACAAATCGTTTCAATTTTTTATCAAATCATTATTACATGTAACGAAGACGGGCAATTAGCCATCCATACAAAAAATCACAACCGCTCTCTTCTCCTTCTCATGCCTGCAGAAACAAATGATCTAGGATTCGCGATGACGAGCAGCTTCACATCGATGCTCCTTGCCGCAAGTCTTATTTTCCAAACGAATCAACTTGAACCCATCAGCCATACACTTAATTCTCTTACATCAGAAGCCCATTCTTTTTTTTGCAACTATAGTGAAACCATCGATGAAATGGCTAAGCGAAATTTCGACCGCATCGTTTATTTAGGCTCAGCGATTTTCCAAGGATTAGCGAAAGAATCAGCCTTAAAAATGTTAGAGCTGACAAGCGGAAAAACAATCGCGGTTTATGAATCGCCCCTTGGATTCAGACATGGCCCAAAATCATTTATCAACGATCATACCGTTATCGTCTTCTATCTTTCCAATGATCCTTACACCCAAAAATACGAATTAGACATGATGAAAGAAATTTTCCAGCAATCTTTAAATGTAACAACAATTGCATTAGTTCAACAAGCGACAGATGAAATTAAGAATCATTGTGATTATTGCATTGAATTTGCCGGTGAAAAGGTTCACGACATGCATCTAGCCTTCCTCTATATCCTGTTTGCGCAAACATTGGCTTTCAAAAAATCGATTCAACTAGGCATTCAACCTGATCATCCAAGCCCAAAAGGAATCGTTCACCGGGTTGTCCAAGGAGTCAATATTTATCCATATCCACATTAAATGTTCAGGGGGAAATTTTATGGCGGAACCAAACATTTTATTAACAAGAATCGACAATCGACTCATTCACGGTCAAGTAGGTGTTACTTGGGTGAATCATTTAGGAGCCAATTTAATTTTAGTCGCCAATGACAAAGTGGCGGAAGATCCTGTTCAGCAAAGTTTAATGGACATGGTCGTCCCTGATGTGATTCAAACCCGATTTTTTTCTATTCAAAAAACGATTGATATCATTCATAAGGCTTCTCCACGACAAAAAATCTTTATTGTCGTGAGAGATCCTCATGATGCTTTAAAACTTGTGAAAGGGGGTGTGCCGATCAAAAAAATCAATATTGGAAACATGCATTATGAAGAAGGAAAAACGCAAATTTCATCTACCGTATCCGTCGATGAAGCAGATAAAGAAGCTTTCAGAGAACTAGCCCGACTAGGGGTCGAATTAGATTTACGCAGAGTACCCGATGAAAAAGGTCAAAACATTTTAGACCTCATTAATGAGTAAAGGAGGAAATCAGCATGTTTTTGGAAGCGCTTTTAATAGCGATATGGGCAGGACTCGCAGGGATTGACTTATTTAACGGTCTTACCCATATTCATCGTCCTGTCGTAACGGGACTTGTTGTCGGCTTAATTTTAGGTGACGTTCAGACAGGTTTAATGGCAGGGGCAACCCTCGAATTAGTTTGGATGGGAATGGTGCCGCTTGCAGGTGCCCAACCGCCTAACGTTGTCATCGGAGGAATTATAGGTACATCATTTGCGATTTTAACTCAACAAGAGCCAACGGTAGCCGTTGGAATTGCCGTTCCATTTGCGGTCGCTGTTCAAGGGCTTATTACACTTTTATTTACCGTTTTTGCACCAGTTATGCATAAAGCAGACAAATACGCGTTAGATGCGAATTATAAAGGAATTGAACGAATTAACTATTTAGGAATGACCATCCTCTTTGTTATGTATTTTGTCATCGCCTTCCTACCGATCTACTTTAGTGCAGATGCCGCAACGAAATTCGTAGAAGCTGTTCCTGAATGGTTCATCGGAGGACTTTCAGTTGCTGGTGGTATTATGCCGGCGATTGGATTTGCGATGTTGTTAAAAATCATGTTGAAAAAGGAATACGCGATGTTTTTAATCGTCGGATTCGTATTAGCCGCCTATATGGAAATGCCGATTCTTGCGATTGCACTAATTGGGATTGCCATAGCCCTTTACGATTTCTTCTTAAATAAAAACCGTTCAAGCGGAGGTTCCGGATCATCATACAGAGAGGAGGAAATAGAAGATGGCATCTAATTACGTCGATTCATCCAAAGACGTCCGTTTATCGAAAAGAGATTTAAATATTCTCGCTTGGAGATCTTTATTCCTGCAAGCTTCGTTCAATTATGAGCGTATGCAAGCAGCTGGCTGGTTATATTCGATCATTCCGGGTTTAAGAAAAATTCATAGAAATAAAGACGATTTGTCTAACTCTATGAAAGACCATATGGAATTTTTCAATACTCATCCTTTCTTAGTCACTTTCATCATGGGAATTATTTTAGCCATGGAGCAAAACAAAGAAGATCGTGATGCGATTCGCGGAATTAAAGTAGCTACGATGGGACCATTAGGCGGAATCGGTGATGCTTTGTTCTGGTTTACCTTGCTTCCAATTACAGCAGGGATGGGGGCATCATTAGCGATGGATGGAAATATTGCCGGACCGTTTATTTTCCTTATTTTATTTAATATCGTTCATTTCGGCATTCGCTTTGGGTTAATGCGCTACGGTTATAACACAGGTGTGAGAGCCATTCAAAAATTAAAAGAAAGTACAAAACTCGTTTCCCGCGCCGCTTCTATCATTGGGTTATCCGTTGTTGGCGGACTTATTGCCACATATATTAATTTTAAAACAACAGCGGTTGTCAAAACGGGTGAAGCAAAAGTGGCTTTACAAACAGATTTATTAGATAAAATTATGCCTGCTCTACTACCACTCGCTTATACATTCTTAATGTATTATTTATTGAAAAAAGGCCGCTCCCCTTTAACATTAATCGGAATCACTGTTCTTATTGGACTTGTCGGTCGATTTTTCAATGTTTTATAAGAACTTGAAGGAAGGATTGGCTTGGACCAATCCTTTCCGATGAAATGGATTTTTGTAAATTTTTACGGTGAATTTGCAACTGTTAGAATGTGATAAACATGAAACTAGCAACTTCCAGAAAAACTTGTAAGTTCAACTCTCAAGCTGATTCGAAAAAATGCTGGATTAGCTTAGGCTAAACCTTGTCATTCCCTTCTCTTTTTTTCTTTTGGAGGTTTAATCATGATCGGAATTTTAATATGTGGACATGGTACTTTTGCAGAAGGCATCTATAGTACGATAAAATTAGTTGCAGGTGAACAACCAAATGTAAAAGTGGTAAACTTTTTAGAAGAAGATAGTTCCGAACGTTTGAAAGCAAACATTACAAAAGCGATGGAAGAACTCGGGTTCGAACATGGGATTGTTTGTTTTACCGATATAGCTGGAGGCACACCTTTTAATATTTGCTCCACAATCGCATCAAGGAACACCAACGTAAAAGTTATCGGCGGGACAAATGTTCCAATGCTTCTTTCTTCCCTGTTTTTCAGGGAATTAGACTTGGATCAGTTTGTCCAAAAGGCTTTCGAACAAGGAACGAAAAATATTAAAATTTTTACCTTATACACAGGAAAAGTCGACGAAAAAGAAGGGATTTAAATGGAAAAACATTACTTTATTACAGCAAAGACCTTGTTTTTAGATGAAGGAGTCCGTCATGGAGGGTTTCTAGAAGTCAAGGGAGATGTATTCGGACGTTATTATGAGCAACTGCCGGATACGAATCTACCCGTCTATGACTTCGGTGAGCATATTGTTGCGCCCGGGTTGTTTGATACCCATATTCACGGGGTAGCGGGTTATGATGTGATGGATAATTCAGTAGAAGCGATTGAGGCAATTTCGCAAAATATTTTACGATATGGAGTGACTCGATTTTTACCGACAACATTAACAAGCTCGTTTGAAACATTAAAAGACGTTGTAAAAACGATTTACGAAGCTCAACAACATGCGAACCTCGGAGCAAAAATCGAAGGGATTTTTCTTGAAGGCCCATACTTTGCTGAAGAATATAAGGGTGCGCAAAATCCTTCCTATTTCAAAGATCCGTCTATGAAAGAACTCGATGCATGGATCGAAAATTCCAATGGACTTATAAGAAAAATTGCTCTTGCCCCTGAGCGCGAAGGAGCGATGAACTTTATTAAAGAAGCAACAGAAAAAGGAGTGTATGTTGCACTCGGACATACTGCTGCCGATTATGAAACATGTATAAAAGCGATTGAACATGGGGCATCCATTTTTGTTCATTTATATAACGGAATGAGAGGGCTCCATCATCGCGAACCTGGTACGGTTGGTGCAGCGCTTTCCACGAAAGATACGTATGTAGAATTAATTACTGACGGTGAACATGTTCATCCAGCCTCTGTTCAAATCGCCGTCAACAATAAAGAAAAAGACAAAGTGGTTTTAATTACCGATTGTATGCGTGCTGGCTTAATGCCTGATGGAACGTATATGCTCGGGGAATTTGAAGTTCGTGTTAAAGACGGAATTGCCAAAACAACTTCTGGTTCATTGGCAGGAAGTACGTTAAAACTAATCGATGGTGTAAGAAACTTGCATCAATGGACAAACATCCCACTCTATGATTGCTGGAAAATGGCTTCCTTAAACCCAGCGGCAAGCGTTGGACTTTATGATCAATTTGGAAGTATTAAAGAAAAGAAAAAAGCGGATTTCGTTGTGATGGATGAAAACGGTCAAATTGAAAAAGTCGCTGTTGAAGGAGAAATCAAATTTGACCGAAGTAAAGATTGAGGGAATTCCCTCTAAAACTTGAGGAGTGGGCGGAGAATGTTATGTAAAAATAGCAAGCTCGTGAACACGAAATCTATGTTATTGGATGCCCAAACAAAAGGGTATGCAGTACCGGCGTTTAATATCCATAATTTAGAAACGATACAAGTTGTTACAGGAACAGCCGCCGAAATGCGTTCACCAGTAATTTTAGCTGCCACTCCAGGAACTTTTCACTATGCCGGTAGAGATTACATTCAAGCAATCGCCGAAACAGCGGCATTACGCTATCATATCCCAATAGCGCTTCATTTAGATCATCATGAAACATTAGAAGATATAAAAACTTCTGTTGATTTGGGAGCAACATCAGTGATGATTGATGCCTCCCACCTTCCATTTGAGGAAAATATCCGAGTCGTCAAAGAAGTGGTTGATTATGCTCATGCAAACGGAGCTACCGTCGAAGCAGAACTTGGCAGACTTGGAGGAAATGAAGACGATCGTATCGTAGATGAAAAAGAATCGTTTTATACAGACCCGGATGCTGCCATTGAATTTGTAGAAAGAACAGGCATCGATTCGTTAGCAGTTGCGATTGGTACAGCTCATGGATTATACCCTTCCAAGCCGAAACTTGATTTTGAACGTTTAGCAGAAATTCGTCAAAAAGTTTCCGTCCCGCTTGTTTTACATGGAGCGTCAGGACTATCGGCAGCCGACATAAGAAAATGCATTTCGTTAGGATGTGCGAAAGTTAATATTGCCACCGAGCTTAAAATTGCCTTTTCCAAAGGATTGCGTCAATATTTCATCGAGCACCCTGACGTTAGTGACCTAAGAAAATATATGACACCTGCTAAAGAAGCAATGAAGGCAGTTGTCCAAGAAAAAATTCGAATGTGCCTTAGTGAAAACCGTTATTAAGGGGAACTTCGAATGATTTTGACCATTACCTTAAATCCTTCCGTCGATATGAGTTATTTTTTAAAAAAACTTGAGATTGATACAATCAATCGCGCTTCCCATGTTTTGAAAACAGCTGGCGGGAAAGGAATTAACGTAACGCGTGTGGTGCATTTAGCGGGACATCCGGTTCGTGCCACTGGATTTTTAGGTGGAACGAATGGTACGTTTATTTTACAACAGCTTCATGAATTACAAGTTTCAACCGATTTTGTCCTAATTCGCGAAAATACAAGAAATTGCATCGCTATTTTACACGAACGAAAGCAAACAGAAATTTTAGAGGGCGGTCCAGAAATATACGAAGATGAGGCGAAACAGTTTATTGAAAAGTTTGAGCGTTTGATTGAACAAACGGACGTTATTACAGCATCGGGCAGCTTACCGAATGGCCTCCCTCCTTCTTTTTATCAAAAGCTTATTTCCATTGCGAATGCTAAAAGAAAAAAATTCATACTAGACACAAGTGGTCAAGCGTTACGGGAGAGTTTGTCGGCTCGACCCTTTCTTATCAAACCAAATCTCGAAGAACTGGAACAATTCATCAATAAAAAAGTAAAAACGATCGACGAAGTTAAACAGGCAATTTTATCATTACATCAAGAGGTGCAAATTCCGATAATCGTTGTATCACTCGGAGCTGATGGTGCGGTTGCCTTTGCCAATGGACGGTTTTATAAAGGTACTCCACCGAATGTGGAAGTGAAAAATACTGTCGGGTGTGGAGATGCGATGGTTGCTGGCTTTGCCATCGCCATTGACCTTGGGCTATCAGTGGAAGAAATTTTAGCGTATGGTTGTGCCTTTGGTGCATTAAATGCAATGGATGAGCGAACCGGGTATATCGATCGGAATCTCATCAATGAATGTTTGAAAACAACAGTAGTTGAACGAATATAGTTGGATACCTTCTTTTTCGGTTTCTGATATATCATTCATAATTTCACCGATGATTGATTTGAAATAACGTGATAAAAGTATAAAGATGGAAGTCTTCTCTTCCATCTCTTTTTATCAAATGATGTGGAGGATTGAAAATGATACGATTTGGAACGATTGGTTCAAACTGGATTACAGAAAAATTTATTGATGCAGGAAAGCAACTTGAAGATTTTACATTAAGCGCGGTATATTCCCGAACACCTGAACGGGCTCTAACATTTGCTGAAAAACACGGAGCATCTCATTGGTATACGGATTTAGAAGCGTTCGCAAAATCGGATGAAATTGATGCTGTTTACATAGCTAGTCCTAATTCCTTACACGCCGAACAAGCAATCCTCATGATGAATCATGGAAAGCATGTATTATGTGAAAAACCACTAGCTTCCAACCCAAAAGAAGTCGAGGCAATGATTGAATGTGCGAGAAAAAATCAAGTGCTGCTTATGGAAGCTGTTAAAGGGCTGTTCATGCCAAATTTCAAAGCAATTATTGAACATTTGCCAAAAATCGGACACGTTAGGAAAGCATATTTTACCTATTGCCAATACTCTTCACGGTACGATGCTTTTAAACAAGGGAATATTTTAAATGCCTTTAATCCTGCCTTTTCAAACGGGGCACTGATGGATATTGGAATCTATTGTTTATATCCTCTCGTTTATTTGTTTGGGGAACCATCATCTGTGAAAGGGAATGGCCACCTATTAAGTTCCGGCGTCGATGGCCATGGGACCATTATTTTAGATTATGAACAGTTTGATGCGACGGCTACTTATTCAAAAATCACAAACTCCATCATCCCTTCAGAAATTCAAGGTGAAGACGGAACAATGATCATACATAAAATAAGTGCCCCGCAAAAAATAGAAATCCATTATCGAGACGGATCCGTTGCAGACGTTTCACAGCCACAAGTCGAAAACACGATGTATTACGAAGTGGAAGAATTTATTCGACTCATAAAAGAAGAAAAATACGAATCGGATGTAAACCGTTTTGATGTTTCATTGACAACCGCAAAAATTATGAAACAAGTTCGGGATCAAATTGGATTAGTGTTCCCAGCCGACCGTTAAAGAAAAACTGTCCTTATCAAATGATGAGGACAGTTTACTATTATCCGATATCATTGGAATGCTTCATTTTCTTTTATCCATTTCACAAGCGGTTCACGCAACTCTTTTCGCTTTAACGCATACTCAATCGTTGCTTGGATAAAACCTAGTTTGTCTCCGATATCATATCGTTTCCCTTCAAATTCATAGGCATACACTTTTTCTGACTTGGCTAGCTGTTGCAGTCCGTCCGTTAACTGTATTTCATTGCCTTGTCCTGGTTTGATCTCACCTAATATGTCCAAAATTGCAGGAGTTAAAATATATCTCGCCATGATGGCCAAATTCGAAGGTGCTTCATCAGCGTTTGGTTTTTCGACCATTCCTTTCACTTCATATAGTCCTTTTTCCAATTCACCGATTGGTTCAATGATGCCGTATTTCCCCACTTCCTCTTTTGCCACATTTTGAACACCTATCACAGAAGATTGGACTTTTTCATATACGTTCATTAGCTGTTGAAGACATGGCTGCTTCGATTGGACGACGTCATCTCCTAACATCACAGCAAAAGGTTCATTCCCAATAAACTTTCGCGCACACCAAATCGCATGCCCTAATCCTTTCGGTTCCTTCTGCCGAATATAGTGTATATCTGCCAAACGGGAAATGCGTTGAATCATTTCCAACTCTTCATATTTATCAGATAAAGCTAACAATTCCTCTAGCTCCAATGATTTATCAAAATGATCTTCAATCGCTCTTTTCCCTCGTCCTGTCACAACTAGAATTTCTTCAATTCCTGATTGCACCGCTTCTTCAATAATAAATTGAATCGCTGGCGTATCGACAATCGGTAACATTTCTTTCGGTTGCGCTTTTGTTGCTGGTAGAAATCTTGTTCCTAATCCCGCTGCAGGAATAATAGCTTTTTTAATTTTCATCGCCTCTCCCCTCCCGATCTACTATTATTAGAGTTTATGAGAAAGAGCGTGAACTTCATTCTTTTTTTCTCAAAGTTGGATAAAGCTTTCAAAATTTTTGTTTTTTAAAGGAATGTGCGCATCACATCGACACTATTATTTTATAAAAAATCAGACGCTAGATGGAGGTCATCTAAAGAAAATATTGTAAAATATATGTAAGAATAATATTAATATTATGAAAAAAGGAGTGTCGGCAATATGATACAATTTCCAAAGCCAGATGTTGAAAAATTTTTCCGTACATTATTAGTTCAAGACTTTGTCGTCAGTCCCGATGAAAAACAAGTTGTATTAAGTACCAATTTGAACGGTTATTACAACTTATGGGCGTTCGATATACAAAAACGCTTCCCATACCCATTAACGTTTAAAAATCAAAGTACACAAGCGCTTTATTATGCGAAAACTGGAGAATATATCATTGTAGGATTTGATAACGATGGAGATGAAAATACACAACTGTACGCATTGCAACCTCACGGTGGTGAATTAGTACCGCTACGTGTTCAAGAAAACGAACGTCATTTCTTTGCACATCTCTCAAAAGACGGAAAGCGACTCTATTATACTAGTACGAAAGGAAATGCTAGATTTTTAAATTCCTATGTTTATAATGTTGAAACTAAAGAAGAAACTTTGATCCTCGAAGGAAAAGAAGCTTTAACTCAATTGGCATCTGTAAGCCCTGAAGAAAAAAGCTACGTTTACGTGAAGGTTTACGGCAATACATATTCACTAGCCTATGTATCAATGAACAATGAAGAATTCTTAATAACACCAAAAACAGACAAACAGCATACAACAGGTAGCATCGAATATATATCGGAAGATGAAATCTACTTTTTAACTGATTATGATGCTGACCTTTCCTACTTAGCCAAATTTAATCTAAACACGAAAGAATTTACAAAAGTATTGGCCATCGAAAACGAATATTTTTCCAATGTGAAATATGATAAAAAAGCTAATGTTCTATATTTAGTAGGTTCTTACGGAGTGGAAGATCGTTTTTATCAATACGATGTAAAAACAGGCGAAGTGAAACCATTAACAACTCCAACAAGCGTTATTGAGAAAGTGGTTGTGATGGAAAGCGGTAATATTTATGTATTAGGAAGAAGTGCAACTAGACCGCATAACATCTACCGTTCTACAGATCAAGGACAAACATGGGAAGAACTCACCCATTACCGCATTCCTGGTGTGAGAGAAGAAGATTTAGTAGAACCTGAAGTGTTAAAATATCCTTCGTTTGATGGTTTGGAAATTGAGGCGCTCTTTTTCAAAGCGAAAGAAGAAAATGATAATGGGCATGTCATTTTATGGCCGCACGGCGGTCCGCAATCATTAGAAAGAAAATGGTTCCGAGCTCTATTCCAGTTTTTATTGAATCGCGGTTATTCCATCTTTGCACCAAACTTCCGCGGATCTTCGAACTACGGACTGTCCTTTATGAAAATGGTAGAAGGCGATTGGGGACATGGTCCTCGCTTGGATAATATTGAAGGGTTAGAGTGGATCATTAAAAATGGCTACGCAGATAGAGATAAAATTTTATTAATGGGCGGCAGCTACGGCGGATATATGGCACTTCTTTTACACGGTCGTCATGCTGAATATTTCAAAGCAGTTGTTGATATATTTGGCGTAAGTAATCTGTTCTCGTTCATTGAGTCCGTTCCTGAATTTTGGAAGCCGTATATGACTCAGTGGGTAGGAGATCCAGTAAAAGATAAAGAAAAATTAACAGAATACTCACCGATCACTCATTTGGATGGCATGGTGAAACCAATGTTAGTCATCCAAGGGGCGAACGACCCTCGCGTTGTAAAAGCAGAGAGTGACCAAATTGTAGAAGCGCTGCGCAAAAAAGGACGTGACATCGAATATGTTGTCCTTGAAGACGAAGGCCATGGTTTCTCAAAGAAAGAAAACGAAATTAAAGTCAATCGTAAAATCCTTGAGTTTTTTGATCGATTTGTGAATTAAGGGAGATTTCCGATTTGATCGTTGCAAGTTGGTTTACCGAGAGTTGTTAATGAGATCGTTAGTGTTTGTAAATTCCTGCGTTTTTTGTTAGTTGCAAGAATTTTTATTTCACTTACAAGTTTTTCTTTCGAAGTTACAAATAAATTTTTACCAGTTGCAAATTACTATTTCTGCAATTTTCACAGGTTGCAAATTCGTCTTTAAAAGCTGCAAACTTCTTTTCTGTAGTTGCAAATTTCATGTCAAACCTTGCAAATATCACAAAAATCAGAGAGGATTGGCCTTTGCCAATCCTTCCTTTTTACCTTAAATCAATCGAGTTGCAAATTTATTTATCGAGTTACAAGAAATTTCCTCGCACTTACAAGTTTTTCTTTCAAAGTCACAAATAAATTTTTACAAGTTGCAAATTCCTATTCCTGCAATTTTCACAGGTTGCAAATTCGTCTTTAAAAGCTGCAAACTTCTTTTCTGTAGTTGCAAATTTCATGTCAAACCTTGCAAATATCACAAAAATCAGTGAGGATTGGCCCTTGCCAATCCTTCCTTTTTACCTTAAATCGTTCGAGTTGCAAATTTATTTATTGAGTTGCAAGAAATTTCCTCGCACTTACAAGTTTTTCTTCCGAAGTTACAAATAAATTTTTATCGAGTTGCAACTAACTCCCACAATTTTTTCCAAAATTTATATAACTTATAAATCTTTATGATTATACATACTAAGAATATCCATTTTTTGTTCTAAAAGATTTGTGATTGACATACATGTATATACAAGATAAAATGAAAGCGTAGTCATAACTTGTATATACAAGATGACATGCTCGCTCATTCATGAAAGCGCACTCATTGGTATTTTTTACAAAAAATGGATGTTTCCAATTCGAAAAGGGGGAATAAAAGGTGAGTAAGTACACAGATCCGGCAAAAGAATTGCTGCAACATGTCGGCGGGAAAGAAAACATTGCCGCGGTTACGCATTGTGTTACGAGAATGCGATTTGTTTTGAAAGACCCGGCAAAAGCAGATGTAAAAGCAATTGAAAGCATTAAACTTGTGAAAGGAACGTTCACTCAATCCGGTCAATTCCAAGTCATTATCGGTAATGAAGTTCCTGAATTCTATCAAGAATTTGTAAAAATTGCAGGGGTTGGAGAAGCAACAAAAGATGAAGTAAAAGAAGTTGCTAAACAAAACATGAACTGGTTGCAACGAATCGTTTCATATTTAGCGGATATTTTTACACCGCTTATTCCAGCTCTTGTTGTTGGAGGTTTAATCCTCGGTTTCAGAAACGTTATCGGCGATATTAAAATGCTAGAAGATGGAACAAAAACCATCGTCGAAGTTTCACAATTTTGGGATGGCGTTCACTCTTTCTTATGGTTAATTGGTGAAGCTGTCTTCCACTTCTTGCCTGTTGGGATTACTTGGTCCATCGCAAGAAGAATGGGTGCATCTCCAATTCTCGGGATCGTCTTAGGGATTACCCTTGTTTCTCCACAGCTACTTAACGCTTATGGAGTTGCAACAGCTGAAGAAATTCCATTTTGGGATTTTGGATTTGCACAAATTGAAATGATTGGTTACCAAGCACAAGTTATTCCAGCTATTTTAGCAGGTCTATTACTAGGATTTTTAGAAACTAGACTACGTCGAGTTGTACCAAGTTCCATTTCTATGATTGTTGTTCCATTCTTTGCACTTATTCCTACTGTTTTAGTTGCTCATACAATTTTAGGACCAATCGGTTGGGAAATTGGATCTTGGA
The DNA here is from genome assembly GCF_057747715.1 of Bacillus sp. JST-5. Lineage (NCBI taxonomy): Bacteria > Bacillati > Bacillota > Bacilli > Caryophanales > Bacillaceae > Bacillus > Bacillus sp. JST-5. The sequence continues at coordinate 56,077 of NZ_JBYLHW010000006.1, forward strand.
TTTCTGATATCGTATATAACAGCTTAACTTCTGCATTTGGTTGGTTATTTGCGGCTATATTTGGATTTGCGTATGCACCGCTTGTTATTACTGGTTTACACCATATGACAAACGCGATCGATTTACAGTTAATGAGTGAATTTAACGGAACTAACTTATGGCCAATGATTGCACTATCTAATATCGCTCAAGGTTCTGCCGTACTTGCAATGATTTATCTTCATAGAAAAAATGAAGAAGAAAAACAAGTATCAATACCAGCTGCTATTTCTGCTTATCTTGGCGTTACAGAACCAGCGATGTATGGTATTAACTTAAAATATGGCTTCCCATTCTTAGCAGCCATTATCGGATCAGCAACTGCTGCGATCGTATCTGTTGGTAGTGGCGTAATGGCTAACTCTATCGGAGTTGGAGGACTTCCTGGATTCTTATCCATCCAAGCTCAACATTGGGGAATGTTCTTCGTATCTATGGGTATCGCCATCGTCGTTCCAGTGTTATTAACAATTATCTTCTCCAAAACTGGCATGAACAAAGTTCCTTTTAAAAAATAAGGTAAAATTGTTTTGAACATCTTATTTATATAAGCACTCCGATTCAGGAGGGAGTCTATTTCTCCCTCCTTTTCTACTTACACAACACAACAACAATAAGAAGGTGTATAAAATGGCAACAGCATGGTGGAAAAAATCCGTTGTGTATCAAATTTATCCAAAAAGTTTTAATGATACGACCGGAAATGGTACCGGTGATCTTCAAGGAATTATTGAAAAACTCGATTATTTAAAAGAACTTGGGATTGATGTCATCTGGCTAACCCCCATTTATGAATCCCCTCAACGAGATAATGGGTACGACATCAGTGACTACTATTCCATTTATCGGGAATACGGGACGATGGAAGATTTTGACCGGTTACTAGATGAAGCCCATAAACGCGATATTAAAATCATTATGGATATTGTAGTCAATCATACGTCTACATACCATAAATGGTTCCAACAAGCTCGTTCTTCAAAAGATAATCCCTATCGTAATTTTTACATTTGGAAGGACGGTAAAAACGGACAACCTCCAACAAATTGGGAATCGAAATTCGGTGGATCGGCTTGGGAATACGATGAAACAACCGGGCAATATTATTTGCACTTGTTTGACGTCACGCAAGCAGATTTAAATTGGGAAAATGAAAACGTTCGTAAAGCCGTCTATGAAATGATGCATTTTTGGCTCAAAAAAGGAGTCGATGGATTCCGTCTTGATGTCATAAACTTAATTTCGAAAGATCAACGTTTTCCTGAAGATGATACGGACGGACGAAAATTTTACACCGATGGTCCGAGAATACACGAATTTTTACACGAAATGAACCAAGAAGTGTTTTCAAAATACGACATTATGACGGTTGGAGAAATGTCTTCTACGTCAATCGACAACTGTATTAAGTATACCAATCCGGATCGAAAAGAATTGAATATGACGTTTAGTTTCCATCATTTAAAAGTCGACTATCCGGATGGACAAAAATGGACAAAAGCTGACTTCGACTTTATCGCATTAAAAAACATTTTATCCGAATGGCAAGTGGAGATGAATAAAGGCGGCGGCTGGAACGCGATCTTCTGGTGTAACCACGACCAACCGCGTATCGTTTCTAGATTTGGCGATGATACCGTTTATCATAAAGAATCTGCCAAAATGCTGGCTACTACATTGCATATGATGCAAGGAACCCCTTATATTTACCAAGGGGAAGAATTCGGTATGACCAATCCGAACTTTGATGATATTAATGACTATCGCGACGTTGAGTCATTAAACGCCTATAAAATTTTAAAAAGCCAAGGGAAATCAGAACAAGAAATTTTAGAGATTTTAAAACAAAAATCAAGAGATAACGGCCGTACTCCTGTACAATGGAATGATCGTGAAAATGCAGGTTTCACAACCGGAACACCATGGATTCCTGTCGCTCGAAACTATAAAGAAATTAATGCCGAACAAGCGTTAAAAGATCCAGATTCAATTTTTTATCATTACAAAAAATTAATTCAATTACGAAAAGAGTATGACATAATTACAGAAGGCGATTATCGCTTAATTGCCGGTGATCATCCGTCCGTTTTTGCCTATGTTCGAACTTACAAAGATGAACAATTATTAGTCATTAACAACTTCTATGGAAATGAAGTTACCTTTGACATTCCTAATGATGTTGAGATTGAAGGAAAGAACGCCAATATGTTAATCTCTAATTATAAAGACTCTGCTTCTCTTTCAAGAAACATCCGATTACGACCATATGAGTCTATCGTTTATCTTTTAAAGTAAGGAAACGAGCGTCACAATGAATGGATAGGAGATTCATAATGGCAAACAAATATTTATCCATTTACAACGAAATCGTCAATGATATTAAAAACGGCAAAATTAAAGCGAATTCCCTTTTGCCGAGTGAAAATGAATTAAAAGAACAATTTCAAACGTCGCGAGAAACGATTCGCAAAGCATTAACGTTGCTTGCCCAAAACGGATACATTCATAAAATCCGTGGCAAAGGTTCCCTCGTCATTGATATTAATAAGTTTGATTTTCCAGTATCAGGACTTGTGAGTTTTAAAGAACTATCGAAAAAAATGGAAAGCAAACCGAAAACGACTGTTCATGAGCTGGAATTGTTAAAACCGGATGCAACAATTCGGAGACAACTGCAGTTAACGAATAAAGACCAAGTGTGGAAAATCGTACGCACGAGAGAAATGAACGGGGAAAAAGTGATTTTAGATAAAGATTATTTATGGAAGAAATATGTCCCCCATTTAACAAAAGACATTTGCGAAGACTCGATTTATGAATATTTAGAGGGAAAATTGAATTTGAAAATCAGTTTTGCAAAAAAAGAAATCGTCGTGGAAGAACCAACGGACGAGGACCGTGCGTTGTTAGATTTAGAAGGATTTCATAACATGGTCGTCATTCGAAGCCATGTCTATTTAGACGATGCGAACCTGTTTCAATATACGGAATCTAGACATCGTCCAGACAAATTCCGCTTTGTCGATTTCGCAAGAAGAATGAGGACTTAAAAAAGAAAACCACCCGTGAATGAATGGAATCTATTTATAGAAACCGTTCATCATGGGTGGTTATTTTTGTGTGGAAAACTGCTAGAAGGAATCAGAATGAAACAGTTGAATAACAACAAAAAAATCCTTGAGGATATGGAAAAATCTGAGGGTCGTAGCACCTCTTTTTAGATTATCGTGCTACTCCCCTCCCTATCCGATGTACTGAATCGTTCTTTTACGAAAATAAGGAGAATTTGAGATGCTCAAATTCTCCAGACCAGTTAAGAATGAACTTGAAGTAATTCTAATTGTTTTTTTACAGCTTCCGCTCGATACTTCTCACGATCGCGATTGGACATTTTTTGCCACTGCTTTATAAATTCTTCGTATTTCGGGATGACTTCTCCTACCGGTCCAAATTCACGTACCATTCCAAATTCTAGCCATAATATTTTATCACAAAACTGTTTCATTTGACCGATGGAGTGACTGACAAAGATCATTGTCTTCCCCATTTTTTTAAATTCTTTCATTTTATTTAAACTTTTTTGTGCAAATGCTTTATCTCCAACAGATAAAGCTTCATCCACGATAATGATGTCAGGGTTAACCGTAACAGAAATGGCGAATCCTAGTCGTGATTTCATTCCACTTGAATATGATTTTACGGGCTGATCAATGAATTTTCCTAGCTCTGAAAATTCAATGATTTCCGGTTCCATTTTCTTGATCTCTTCTTTACTAAATCCAAGCATTAAACATTTTAATTCAATATTATCTCGACCGGTCAAATCATTTTTTAATCCAGCGGAGACAGCAATTAATGCTGTTTCACCGTTCACTTCGACCGTACCGGATGTTTGTGGGACGATTCCAGCAATAATATTGGAAAGTGTGGATTTCCCGGATCCGTTAATACCTAGAAAACCAATGACATCTCCTTTTTCCGCTTCAAAACTGACATTCGCAAGTGCATAAAAGTCTTCCCCGTAGCTTTTAGGAGAGATCAAATCAAGAATCCGTTCTTTTGTTCCTTTATACAATTTATATTTCTTTGTAATATTTTTCGCAATAATCGCTTTTTCCATAAACATCACAAGCCTTTATAAGTAGTCAATAAAATGTCTTCTAAATTTCACATGCATCGCTGATCCTAATAGGAACAAGACAATAACAAGTCCCCAAAAATATAGTGTATACTCCCAATGAGTAATAAAATACCACTCTGTACCAAAAAATGCCGCCCTATAGCCCTCGATTAAGTAGTAGAGGGGGTTAAGTTTCATTACAATAACAAGGGTCGGATAATCATCTAAGATAACAGAAATCGGCCAAAGGACAGGAGACATATAAAGTAACATCCTCAAAACTGCATTCAATAACATATGAACATCTCTAACAATTGTTGAAAGTGTAGATGTTATTAAAGATATTGAAAATATTAAACAAAATAATGCGAATATAAAATAAACGAGTTGTAAGTAATACACATTAATATAAAAACCCATTAATTGGAGTAAAATAATAGAAATCACAATCATAATTAAATGTACATAAAACTGAGAAAAAGCAATAAAGTTAGGTATAACACTCATAGGGAAATTCATTTTAGAAAGCATCCCTAATCTGGTATAAATGGATTTGGACCCCTGAATGGTTGCCTGATAAAAGAAATTCCAAAGAATATATCCACCGATTAACCAAGCAATAAATGGTGCGTCCAAACCAGGAGTAACTTCTATATCTGCTCTAGCCATAATATTACCAAATACAAACCAATAAATAAGAATTTGTATTACTGGATTTATTACTTCCCATGCCATACCTAGGTAATTATTTTTATTATTACTTTTCATTTCATATAACGAAAGTCTTTGTATAAGATAGAAATTATCTATTTGTTCTTTCAGGACTAATAATGCTGATTTCATAGGAATATCCTTTCAACTCAAACTTCTATATTGAACGCTAATAAATTATACTAATAAAAGTGTAAAAAAACAATAAAGGTAAGTGAATAATATAGATTTCATAAGAGATGTAATATTTTAGATAAAAATAAAAGATCTTTTAAACATTCTGTAAAAAAATTGATAATATAGGTAATTTTTTATATCTATTGTTATAATTAATAACAATTGTAATTAATTTGGTATAATGTAGACCTGGCTTTATTTGAGTTTACTATTTATAATTATAATTTACAAATGATCAATATCCTAAATTAATTTATTCACTTCTAAATATTAACTTTAAATTGGAGGTTTTTAAATATGAAAAAAATAACAAAAGCAATCATTCCTGCAGCGGGATTAGGTACTAGGTTTTTACCTGCTACAAAGGCAATGCCAAAAGAAATGTTACCAATTGTAGATAAACCTACGATTCAGTATATAATTGAAGAAGCTGTTGCATCAGGAATTGAAGATATTATAATTGTAACTGGTAAAGGTAAGAGAGCAATTGAAGATCATTTTGACAACGCACCTGAATTAGAAAAAAATCTTTCTGAGAAAGGAAAGTTTGATTTATTAGAAAAAGTACGCTACTCCTCTAATCTTGCCAATATACATTATATTAGGCAAAGAGAACCAAAAGGTTTAGGTCATGCTGTTTGGTGTGCACGAAATTTCATAGGTGATGAACCTTTTGCTGTTTTATTAGGAGATGATATTGTTGTAAATGATCCACCATGTCTCAAACAATTAATTGATATATATAATAGAACATTTTCTTCTGTAATTGGAGTTCAAGCCGTACCTGAACATGAAACACATCGATATGGTATTATTGATCCATTAACCGAAGACGGTCGATTATTTCAAGTGAAAAGTTTTGTTGAAAAACCAAAAATAGGATCCGCACCATCAAATTATGCAATAATGGGTAGATATATACTGACACCAGAAATCTTTCGTTTTTTAGAAAATCAAGAAGTAGGATCAGGTGGAGAAATACAATTAACAGATGCCATTCATAAACTAAATGAAATTCAAAGAGTTTTTGCTTACAATTTTATTGGAAAACGATATGATGTTGGTGAAAAGTTGGGTTTTGTGAAAACAACAATTGAGTTCGCTATACAACACGAAGAAATTAAAGACGAAGTACTAGAATATTTGAAAGGACTTTTTAAAGACGAAATATTAAATAAGGCAGATTCCTTGGTCGATATTTAATTAATAAAAGGAGTAATAAAATGATAAGGAAATTTTTAAAATGGGAACCTGTGATATACAAAAGAGGTAATATCAAAGAGATATCTTCCCACAATGATTACATTGAATTTATCTTTAATGAATATTTTACAAATGAATTAATACAAGAAAATAACATCAATGATATATATATTATCTCCTTAAAAGATGACGGTAGTTTAGTTTTTTCCTCAGAAAAAGCTAAATTAAATAATAGTAATGAGCTATGTATTAAAATACCTTATAATAAATTTGATCAAATCACACATAATGATGAAATCTTGTCATTATGTGTGAAAACTTCTAACAATAAATTTAACTTAAAGGTTGATGATAATTTTTCATTACCTGTAATTTATAATCCAAGTTCTGATAATTATTTTGAATTAATACGAACAGCTTCTAATTTTCTTAAAATGAAAAAAGTTAACAGTTCTTCATCAGTATCCATAAATAATATAGATTTTCAAGAAAATAGATTACATCTAAATTTAACAATGTTTTTTCCTAGAATTTACAAAGAAGTATTAAATAATCAAGATGAATATTATATTCAATCAGAACTGATTTCAAAAAAAAATTCCATTATCAATAAGATTTTTATTAATGAACTTCAATTAAATCCAAATTATACGACATCTTGCTCGTTGGATATTGAATTACCAGAGATTGAAGTTCCGAATATCTTGATATTTTCTTTAAAGAGAATAAATTGTGATGAGTCCCATCAGTTAACCATTATTCCTAATAAGAGTGCTCTTATTAATAACCGAGAACATTTAGTAAACAACAAGGTTATATCTTATAGTACTCAGTTAAAAAATGACTATGAATTTCTCATAAAAAGTTATAAAAAAACTTTCGAACCTAGAGTCTTCTCAATAGAAAAAGTCTCTAAAGATTCTTTCAACCTAATTATTAAATTAGAAGGTGAACTCAGAAAGGGAAACTTAGATCATATTAAAAACCTAAAAGTTCTATTTAAAGAAAGAGATACTAAAGCTGTATTATCTTTTGATGCCAGCTATAATCCAAATAAACAAACAGTAGAAACAATAATTGACACGAATTCGGTATTAATGAACAAATCCTTTTCACCAGGAATTTGGGATGGATATTTAATTATTGAAGATACTGGTCACCTAATTACCAATCCGAGAGTTCATGGAATTAAAGAATATAGCTCGTATAATTATCCTCAAATTATAATAACTAATGGATTTGATCATTTTTCCTTAAAGCTATACTATAATTATGCAGGTAATTTATCTTTGTTTATAAGGGATTACATGATATTTAAGAATTTAAATTCAATAATATTTAAAGAAAACAAATTATTTATTAAGGGACACATTAATATTATGAAACCCAATACCGATGTATTTTCTGAATACAAAGGTAATATTAAAATTCCTATCCCTTATTCCCAATCTCTATTAATTAATGCAAGTATTTACCTTAATAAAACTAATAAGAATGATATTGAATTTTCGTTTTTAATTATTTCGGATAATATTAGTCGAGAAATGATGGACAAAATAAAAACTTCTAAATCCTTTAATAATTGGATTGCTAACTTTTCAAATTCAAACCTAAATTTTCAATTTCCTATTATTATAGACAAAGAAATTGAATTTCAAACAAAAGAACAAACTAAGATAGGAAAGATAATTGAAAAATTTTTAGAAAAAGGAAACATCTTGAAAGTATACTTTTATAAGTTGATATCGAAAATATTCCCTATTAAAAAAAATACTTTTATATTCCAAAGTTTTTATGGAAACCATTATTCTGATAATCCTAGAGCGATCTTTGAGAAACTCTATGAAATAGAAGGTAACAAAAACACTTATATATGGATTTTAAAAGATAAACAATTATTTACCGGAAAAGATAGTATTATCGTTAAACCAAAATCATGGAAATATTATTATTATATGGCGAGATCTCAATTTTTTATAAATAACGCGAACTTTCCGGACTTTTTCAATAAGCGTAAAGGTCAGTTTTTCTTACAAACATGGCATGGAACTCCATTAAAAAAATTAGGATTAGATGTGTCAGAAAACGCAAAAGCATTTTCTGCTAATACGGACAAAAATTTATTAAATAGAGTAAAAAAATGGGATTTCTTAATTTCCCCAAATCCATATACTAGTGAAATAATGAAAAGAGCTTACCAATTAGATATACCAATTAAAGTAACTGGTTATCCAAGAAATGACCAACTAGTAAATCCGGATAGGGAAAAAATTAAAAATATAAGAAAATATTTCAATATCCCAGATAATAAAAAAATAATCCTCTATGCCCCAACATGGAGAGAAGATGACGATAAGAGAGAAAACTATAGATTAAAATTTAATATACAAAAATTTTATAAAGAATTAAGTGAGGAATACGTAATATTACTTAGACTGCATTATTTTGATGCAAAGAGGTTACAATTAAAAAATTATTCGGATTTTATATATAACGCAACATATTATAATGATATAGGTGATTTATATAATTTATGTGATATTCTTGTAACGGATTATTCATCTGTAATGTTTGATTTTGCTATTACAGATAAACCAATATTATTCTATACTTACGATTACACAAAGTATAAAAATAAATTGCGTGGCTTTTATCTTGATTTTAAATCTTTGGCACCTGGTCCACTACTTAATAATAGTGATGAATTACTCAGTGCAATAAAAAATATAGATTCAATAACAAAAAGATATTATGATAAATACTCTAAATTTAAATCAACATTTAATTCCTACGAGGATGGGAATGCATCTCAAAGATCAATTGAAATTTTATTTCGTTTCAGAGAAGGTGGAAAGGTTGAATAAAAAAATCTATATACTCCTTTTTGATATATACGGAGTAGGTGGTACAGTAAGAACCACCGTTAATACTGCAAATTTTTTAGCTAGAAATGGATATGATGTAGAAATAGTTAGCCTTTTCAGATATCAAAAAAACATTTTCTTTCCTTTAGATCCTAGAATAAAAATATCAGTTATTCACAGCAAATTAAGAGGCGCTATTAAAGGAAGAAGTTTACTCATTCGATTGATTGACAGAAAAAGAAGTCTATTAATTCATAAAGATGATGAAGCTTTCCACCTATATTCTCCAATAACTGATATTAAGTTGCTTAAATGGATTCGAAGTGTTCGTGATAGTATTATCATTACTACTAGACCAAGTTTTAATATTTTCGCTGCGAAATATGCCCATAAAAGCAATATTTTAATTGGACAAGAGCATTTGAATTTTAATATTTATCCAGATAGTTTAAAAAAGGATATTCAAAAAAATTATCCTAAACTCAATTATTTATTAACACTTACTGATAAAGATACAAACCAATACAAAAAATTGTTTGAAGGTACTAGCTTAAAGGTTAAGAAAGTAACAAATTCCATTCCTCCTCTAAAAGATGTTAGAGCAAGCCTAGATGAAAAAGTTATAATAAGTGCAGGTCGTTTAGTTCCGCAAAAAGGATATGATTTGCTTATTAAAGCATTTTCTCTTATTAAAGATAAGTATCCTGATTGGATTGTAAAAATCTATGGAAAAGGAAGAGATCATTCAAAATTACAAGACTTAATACATGAAACCCATACCTATAATAATATTTTTATTCTCCCTCCTAGACAAAATATTGAAGAAGAATTTGCAAAATCATCTATTTATGCGTTGAGTTCAAGATATGAAGGATTTGGAATGGTCATTGTAGAAGCTATGGCAGTGGGTTTACCAGTCATAAGTTTTGATTGCCCAGAAGGTCCTGGAGAAATAATAACCAATAATGTAGATGGCTTTTTAGTAGAAGAAGAAAATATTGAAGAATTCGCAAATAAATTAGAACAGTTAATTATAAATAGAGAATTAAGACTTAAAATGGGAAAAAATGCACTAAAAAATGTTCAACGATATTCAATGGAGAATATAGGTAAGCTCTGGATAGAACTTCTTGATGAAATTAACCAGAAAAATTGTTCGAAATAAGATAAAAGAGAGATAATTTCTCTCTTTCAGACTGTCGACAAACCCCAACTCAAATGCTTCATTTGAGTTGGGGTTTGTCTTTTTTTGCTCATCATTTTCTAAGATTCTTGTCTTATTTAGGTTGGACATGGTCTTTTCCATGTCCAGTTTGCCATTTTCTTTAAGTTCATGGCAGCGAAAGTAAGCATCGCCTGCATGGACAATTTTTCCAGTCCTCGTAGGGTTGTCCATCGCATGCCATGCTTCTCTTTTCCATCGGCAAAGACCCGTTCAATCGTTTCTTTGCGCTTTTCATATATATTTCTATTGATATCTGTATGTCTTAAGTGGTCGACTTCTTCCACATAATGCTCCCAAATGTGGCGATGAATAAATTTAGTGTGATCTTTACTTTGGGTACACTTTTCTAAAAATGGGCACGTTTTACATATTTCCGGTTTCGAAGCGTACTGTCGATATCCTTCTCTTGTTGTTGTTCGGTATTCAAGAGTTTGGTTGTTTGGGCAGATGTAACAATCATAATGCTCATCGTATACATATTCATACTTTTTAAAGAAACCCTCCTTTGTTCTAGGCCTTGTATATGG
>NZ_JBYLHW010000060.1:0-15336 GCF_057747715.1 Bacillus sp. JST-5
CTAGCCTTATATGAGGTTCGTGTTCCTCGGACCGGTGTTTTGCCTCCAGCTTCCTTCAGATTCCGCGTCACCACGGACACCCTTGCTCTTGGCTAACCTCTACTTCTGTCTTCGGGGTTCGGGACTTACACCCTATAGTTCATGTACATGCCGGGCGCACATAAAAAAGAGTATTAAACATTTCTGTTTAATACTCTTAGAACAACTATTTTTCCCCTAAAAACGGCCACCAATTGGCTTTACCAAAAGTTTTTACCATCACCGGTACAAATAGAGGCAGCATAAATAGCGCATAAAGGAATAATCCGGTTAACGTAATGGTTGCAATTTCAAGTAAGGATAAAACACCTGATGGAAGCATTGCTGCAAACGTACCACCCAGAATAACCGCAGCTGAAATAATTACAGTTCCCATTTTTCTCATAGAAAGGATCATAGCCTCTTTAATCGTATATTCTTTATATTCATTGAAACGATCCATTAAGAAAATACTGTAATCGACTCCTAATGCAATTAAGATGACAAAGGCAAAAAATGGTACAGCCCATGATAAACCAGAATATCCTAAAAGATTCACAAAAATCATTTCCGTTAAGCCCATAGATGTAAAGTAAGTCAAAATAAGTGATGTAATTAAGTAAATTGGCATGATGAATGAACGTAGAAGAATAATTAATATGATAAAGATCCCTATCATCATTAACATTACCGTACGAGAATAATCTTCATCCGATATTGTTCCAAGATCGTTGTACGTACTTGTGACTCCACCAATTGCTAAAGTAGCATTTTCTAATTTCGTCCCTTTTGTTGCTCGTTTGACGGCATCTTTCATCTCTTCAATTTTATTTATCGCATCGTTCGAATATGGATTGGATTCAAAAACGACATCGAAAGTAACCGTTTTGCGATCGTTCGACATGTATAAATCCAATACAGGCTGAAATTCTTTCGATGTTAATACTTCTTCTGGAATAAAAATTGAATCTCTTTCATTTTTTGATAAGTTAGCCAAATAATCTTGAGCAGATAATAAACCTTGAGATACTTGACGAATCCCTAATACACTTTGATTTAATCCATCTGTTAATTGGTTCATTTGACTACTTAAATCACTAAAACCATTTAATAATTCTGTCTGACCTTGGTTTATACTACCTAATCCTTCATCAAATTGAGATAGATGGCCAATTATCGTTTTTTGTCCATCCGCCATTTGGTTCAAACCATCGATTTGCTGCTGGATTCCTTCGATAAATAAACCAAGAGCATCGTTGACTTTCTTTTGGTTTTCAATTAATGTGGCAAAATTCCGATTAGCTTCAGTTAAACCATCGATGATGCTTGCTAAACCATTGTTTAAAGCTTTTATACCCATTAATGGATTTTGTACAGGGTCATTTGAATGTAGAGCAAGAATTAATGATTTTATTTTATGATAATTCATATCTACTAAAATTCCAGGGTTGTTCTTTTCAAGTTCAGCAAGGTCTTGTGGAGTAATTGATGCTAATACTGATAAATATTTTTCCTCAATCCCTTGATAGCCTGCTAGAATTGAAGTTTCTAAATTTGATTGAATATTTCTATAGCCTTCAAGTAATTGTTTATTACCTTCTAATAATGTTTCTGCATTCGTTTTCAGTTCTTCTAAACGAGTCTTCATTTCTTTAGCACCTAGTGTTCCTTGATGCAAACCATTCTCGATTTCTTGCAAACCATTTTTTAGTTCTCCCAAACCGAGTTTCAATTCGTTCGTTCCTTGAACTAATTGACGAATACCATCAGTTGCTTGATCAAGTTGAGGGGCTTGAGCTAAAATCTCTGATTCTGCTTGACTAAGTCCATCACTAATTTGTTTTAAGCCATCGTTTCCTTGCCCTAATCCTTCTTCCAACATCTCCGCTTGTTTCGCCACTAATAAATCTTCTATTTTTTCTCCTGTAGGTCTTGTTACCGAGCGAACAGTATCTACATGTTCAATCTTTTCTATTTCTTTACTAATCTCTTCGATGAGTGCAATATATTCAGCTTGGTCTAATTCATCATCGTTTTTTAAGACGATTTGCGTTGGCATAGATTGACCGGGACCGAAGCTATCTGAAACAATATTAAATCCTTTAATCGCATCATAATCATCACTAATTTCTTCGAGTGAGTTAAATGATAATTCTCCATCATAAGTAATGATAAATGGTACAGTAACAGCTGCAACAATTAATAATGTAATGATAGGACGAGTAAAGGAAAATGTTCCTGCCCATTGCCATAGTTTACTTTCTTTATGTTCTAATTTCCCTTTTGCCGGCCAAAATAACTTTTTACCGAATACAGACATAAAGAATGGAACTACGGTGACTAATGCTAATAAAAGGACGGCAATTCCAATAGCTACTGCTGAAGCAGATTGATAAAGTTTAAATTGAGAAAAACCAATCGACGCAAAACCAATCATGACAGCTAAACCGCTAAATAATACCGTTTTCCCAGCAGTTTTGTATGTAGTCACTATCGCTTCTGTTACACTGTCAAAATGAGAAAGTTCCTCTTTATACCGGCTTAATAGTAAAATACAATAATCTGTCCCTATTCCGAATAAAACGGCGACAAGGAAGATTTGTGTAAAGGTTGACAGTGGAAAATTCACTAAATCGACTAGTATCGCAACGATGGATTGGGCAACAATGTAACTGATTCCTACCGTTATTAATGGGATAATTGGAGTTATAACGGAACGAAAGACAAGTAATAATACAACTAAAATAAATACTACGGTAATCCATTCCGTCTTTTTTAACCCTTCTTGGGAATTTGTCACTAATGCTTCATCAATCATCCAACTTCCTGTATAATAATGTTCGATATTTACATCTTCCAATGCCTGATAAAGCTCATCACTAATCTCTCGAGCCGTACGATTATTCGGATCAATACTTAAAGAAACTAAAATTGTTTTATTATCTTCAGATACTAATTGATCTTCTAATTCTTTTTGATCAAAATGAGTGATGATATCTGTAATCCCTAGCTTTTCCTTTTGAGCATTCAACTTCTGAATCGCATCTTCTGCGTTCTTCATATCCTCATTTGTTAATCCATTTTTATTATGAAAAACAAGAGCTGTTTGCAACCCAGAAGAAGTTCCGTCCTGTTCTTTTATTTCATCTAAAATTTTTGTCGCGAGTGATGATGAATAACCATCTGGTACCTCTATTTGCCCTTTTTCACGCACTAAATCCCCCATATTCGGAGAAAACACGAATAGTAATACGATGGCTGCTATCCAAGCAAAAAGGACGAACCATTTTCCTTTAATTATTCCTCTCATAGCTTGCTCTCTCCCACTTATCTAACGTATTGGATGTTAATATATTCGAAAGCTTTTCATAGGTAGTTATAAAGGCTTCAATTTCTTGATCATCAAACTTTTTAATAAAAGACCCTACAAACTTATGAATCTTTTCTTCCACGTTTAAAAATAGATTCTTCCCTTTATCTGTTAACGATAAGTAAATGACACGTCGATCATTTTCATCTCTATTTCGTTCGATTAATCCTTTTTCATACAATCGGTTAATGATGGCGGTTATTGCACTTTTATTAACATGACATTTTTCAGCAAGTTCTGTGGACGTGCATTTTCCTTCTTGGTAAATGAATCGTAACGTACAATGTTGATCATTCGTTAAATCTTCATCAATTGCTTGCCTAATGATTGCCTCTGCTCTTTTCGTTACCGTATTACTTACTTTAATATATCTATTAATCAATTGTTGTAATTTTTCATCTCTCAACAAAATCACCCCTCCCTAAATAGTTCAACAGTTTAACTATTCATATATTTAACTGAAAAAACATCATTTGTCAACAGAAAAGCGAAGGCGAGCGCCTAGTGGCGTACGAACGGGACGCACTCCTGCACTGAGATAAAGGAAACACGGCGAGCTACGAGCCGATGTTGACTTATCGTAGGGAAAGGAGTGGGTCGTTCGCTAGCCACTGCGAGCCAAGCTAGACAATAGAAAAGCGAAGGCACAAATAGAACGCCGTATGAACGGGAGGGCCTTTCGAACTGAGATAAAGGAAACACAGCGAGGGACGAGCGGTTGTTGACTTATCGTAGGGGAGAAAGGTCATTGTTCACTAGGCGTTCGTGCCGGAGCTAGACACAGAAAAGCGAAGGCGAGCGCCTAGTGGCGTACGAACGGGAGGCACTCCTGCACTGAGATAAAGGAAACACGGCGAGCTACGAGCCGATGTTGACTTATCGTAGGGGAAGGAGTGGGTCGTTCGCTAGCCACTGCGAGCCGAGCTAGACAATAGAAAAACGAAGGCACATCTAGAACGCCGTATGAACAGGAGGGCCTTTCGAACTGAGATAAAGGAAACACGGCGAGCTACGAGCCGATGTTGACTTATCGTAGGGAAAGGAGTGGGTCGTTCGCTAGCCACTGCGAGCCAAGCTAGACAATAGAAAAGCGAAGGCACAAATAGAACGCCGTATGAACGGGAGGGCCTTTCGAACTGAGATAAAGGAAACACAGCGAGGGACGAGCGGTTGTTGACTTATCGTAGGGGAGAAAGGTCATTGTTCACTAGGCGTTCGTGCCGGAGCTAGACACAGAAAAACGAAGGCACATCTAGAACGCCGTATGAACGGGAGGGCCTTTCGCGTTGGGAAATAGAGTGAAAGTAAAAAGCCAATTAACCGTTATTAAGGAGCAATACGTATAATTCTTTGCAAGACTACCATCTGTGATGGACGAATACTGAAAAAATGAGGAGAATTTGAGTAAGTTTCAAATTCTCCCCTTTCAAATTGTAAACCGAGTTATGTATCGATTTATAACGGACTTCCTAGGTAAACCTATTTAAGAGAATGCATTATTTTATTTCATTTCTAATTTCTTTTAACGCTTGGATGACGACATCCATATCGCTCATTGAAACATCATAATGGGTTACAAATCGAATACTATATGTACCGAAGCTAACGGCTAAAATGTCTCTTTCTTTTAATTTTTCAAGTAATTGGTTAGCAGTTAACCCCAAGCCTTTCGTGCCAACAACAATAATATTGGTCTCCACATCATTTTCGATAGATAATCCATCAATCGTTGAAATTCCTGCAGCTAAATACTTTGCTTTTTCATGATCTTCTGATAAACGTTCAACCATATTCGTTAAAGCATAAAGTGCTGGAGCCGCAATGATACCTGATTGTCTTAAACCACCGCCTAAGCGCTTTCTCCACTTTCTTGCCCTTTCAATAAAATCACGTGAACCAGCGATAACTGAACCAACAGGTGCTCCTAGCCCTTTGGATAAACAAACTTGAACTGTATCGGTGTATTTCGCATATTCGCTAGCTGGAATACCAGTTGCAACAACTGCATTAAATAAACGGGCACCATCTAAATGAACGGGAACTCCACATTGACGTGCCACTTCATAAACCGATTTCATGTTTTCAATTGGTATAATCGCTCCACCTGCACGGTTATGTGTGTTTTCTATACATATCAGCCCTGTTTCAGGAAAATGAATATCATCTCCACGAATCGCCATTTCTACATCTTTGGCATTCAATGATCCTTTATTTCCGCGAATTGTCCGAGGTTGAACACCTGCAAATGCAGATATGGCACCACCTTCATAATAGAACAGATGGGAATTTTCTTCTAATAATATTTCATTACCAGGACGACAATGTGTAAGGACAGCAATTTGATTTCCTTGAACTCCACTAGTTACAAATAAAGCCGCTTCTTTTCCTAAAATTTCGGCAGCTTTTTCTTCTAAACGGTTGACCGTAGGATCCTCCCGATATACATCATCTCCCACTTCTGCTTCGTAAGCTGCTTTACGCATTTCTTCTGTAGGTTTTGTCACGGTATCACTTCGAACATCAATCACATAAATCCCTCCCATTCCCATTATAGAGAAAAAAAGATTGATAAACTATAAATTTCCCTTTTATTACAAATAATCTGTAATAGAAAAAGACCGGAAACATTCCGGTCAGATTAATAGAAACATTTCCTATATTTTTATCACTTTATCCGTTTGGATGATATCATCAAAATAACGAAGGGCTAGAAGTTCTTCATCCATCCACTCATTCATCTTCCATGTATTTTGAATAAAAATCTGTGCGACCTTTACTTTCCGATCTCCTCCAATTTGTGCATCCTTGAGTGCAATTATACTTTCATAGATATCACACATTAACTTTGC
Organism: Bacillus sp. JST-5; assembly: GCF_057747715.1. NCBI lineage: Bacteria > Bacillati > Bacillota > Bacilli > Caryophanales > Bacillaceae > Bacillus > Bacillus sp. JST-5. Next base: position 6,238 of record NZ_JBYLHW010000060.1, read on the forward strand.
AACCCGTTTGCTATGATACGTTTGAACATCTTCATTATTAATCGATAAATAAGTTAATTGTTGTTTTAATGTTTCTACTCCCTTTTTTACAGGAGTTATAAATGCTTCTAAATCTTTATGAAGTTTTTTTAGTTCCTCCTGAACATAAGAAACAAAAACTCTTCCTGCGTCATATTTTTTTAATAGCCTTAAAACTTCTAAACCAAGTATATTCGCAGTTCCTTCCCAAACGGTTAATACTTGTGCATCTCTTAAAAGTCTAGGAGTTACAAAATCTTCAATGTATCCATTGCCACCGTGCATTTCAATTGCTTCATGACTAAAATGAATAGCTTGTTCTGCCGTTTCTTTTTTTAACAAAGCAATGAGAAGGCGATTCATGACATGATCTTCCATTGTAATAGATGGATGGTGGTTAGCAATTCGATCAAACAAAGCCACTAATGAAAACACGGCACTTGTTTCTACTTCTTGTTTGACCGCTAATTTGACTAATGACTCCTTCACCATCGGGAAATCAATCAAATACTGACCAAATGCCTGACGCGAACGAGCATAATTTCTAGCTTCCAAAAATGCACGCCGCATAATTCCAATCGATGCTACTGCATTACAAATCCTTGATAGATTTAACGCTTCCATCATGTAATAAAATCCTTTGGAAGCATCCCCAACTAAGTAAGCTTCGGAACCATGAAAAACAACTTCTCCAGAAGGAACAGCTCGAACACCTAATTTATCTTTTAAACGACGAATTTCTAAATGATTGAGGATCCCGTTGTCATTTTTCCATGGGACTAAAAATAAACTAAGCCCTTTTGTCCCACTAGGTGCTCCTTCAATTCTTGCTAACACCATCGCTACCCCACATTGTCCGGCATTGGAAGCAAAATATTTTTCTCCGTATATCCGATAATTACCATTTATGTCTGGTATCGCTTTTACTTCATTCGCTCCAACGTCCGAACCTCCTTGTCGTTCAGTTAAAAATGTTGCTCCTTCATATAATTCCGTTTCACCAGTGGAAAGTACATGGGGCAGATATTTTTTCTTCAATTCTTCACTAGCATAATGATCAATTAAATAAGCCGTGGCCATTGTCAACGTGACAGGACAATAAAATCCGGGTTCCGCATGGGACAATAAGTAACCTTGTGCATATGAATAAATGTAATTTCCTCTTCTTCTTAACTCGGGAATTTCCTTATGAATATATCCGACAATTCCAGTGTTATACGTTTGCTCAACCGTCTTTTTATATCCGTCATTCACCCAAACATATGAAATGTCATTACCCATTTTATCGTATTTGATTAATTTCGGCTGCCCATCACGATCAGTAAAGACCGCTCTTTCATCGATTTCAGTTCTACATAGCTCTCCAAATTGTTCTAACTTTTTATCAGCCCATTTAAAAAATTCATCATCCAAATATTTTTTTAAATTAAACGCTAAATTTGGATCTTCTATATAAAAATTCATGGTTGAAACACCTCTATTTTGTAAGAATTGTTCTCTCTCTTTTAAAACATGTTTTAATATCTTCCCTGTCGCATTTCTTGGTAATTGGTCAATTTTTTCATATAATTTCGGAATTTTATAGCTTGCTAGTTTATTAGACAGAAAACGTTTACATTCATCTTCAAGATTATCCATCGGTTCTTTTAGCACAACGAATGCTTTTACAGTTTCTCCCCATTCACGATGAGGAACTCCGACAACAGCTACCTCGGAAATTTTTGGATGCAAAGCTAGCGTCTCTTCAATTTCCTTAGGAAAAATATTGATACCTCCTGAAATTATCATATCTTTCTTTCGGTCAACGACATACATAAACCCATCTTCATCCAATGTTCCCATGTCACCAGTATATAACCATCCTTCTTGAAGCACTTCCATCGTTTGAACTGGATCTTTGTAATATCCTTTCATTACACCTTCGCCTTTTAACAGTATTTCTCCAACTTCACCTGGTTGGACTTCCTCTCCTTTTGCATTGACAATTTTTATTTCCGTATTTAATGCCGCTCTTTTCCCAATGCTTCCAGCTTTTTCTTTATGTTCTTCAGGTAATAGTAGCGTCCCGGTCGGTCCTGCTTCCGTTAATCCATATACACAATATAGGCGATCTGTCTTAAATTTTTCTTGAATGAATTTTACTTCTTGAGAAGCTAAAGGTGCCCCACCATATACCCAATATTTCATAGAGGACAAATCATACTCATTTAGTTTAGGATGATTAGCCGTTAATAAATAAGCTACAGGTGCACCAAAAAAGTGGGTCGCTTTTTCTTCATGAACAAGTTTTAACAGTAAATCAGGAGTGAATGTAGAAGCGATAATATGAGTCGCTCCAACATAAGTTCCACCAACTAAAAATAAATGAAGTGGTGCGGAATGACTTAAAGGCATTAAATGAAGCATTCGGCTTTCTGGCTTCATTTCCATTTCAATAGCCATCATAATAGCTGCAGTTAATATATTTCTATACGTAAAAAGAACTCCCTTTGGTCTGCCAGTTGTCCCTGATGTATATAAAATCGTTGCCTCATCATCTTCCTTTAAATCACAAGTAATTTCTTCAGTACTTCCATACTCCAATAGTTGTTCAAAACTTTTCCACTCATCTACTGGTTCTCCTGTTTTTATAAATAATAGAGAAATAGAGCTTGGTAAATCTTTCACTTGATCAAATAATAGATCGTGTGCAATAAGAGCTTTTGCATCAGAATGATTTAAAATGTAAGTTTTGCACTAACAGGAACAATGATTCCTCCTAAACGTAAGACCGCGAAGTAAGAGATGATAAATTCTGGGGTATTTGGCATGTAAAGGACAACTTTGTCTCCTTTATTCAATCCATATGTTGATAGACTATTAGCTAGTTGATTGACGAATTTGTTTAGTTCCCAATATGTAAATTGCTTCGATTCAGATACAACCGCTTCTTTTTTTGGATATTTACGGGCGTTTCTTTCTAACAATAAAGAAATGTTCACACTTTAACACTCCTTTTTTAGTGTAGATGATATTTTTTTAAAAGATCCATCATCTTTTCCTTCTATTCACCTCCTTTTATTGGTTGATTTAAGAATTGTTACTTTCATAATTATTTGAATATTCTTATTTTATTTTATCATATATGTTCCTCACTTAATAATGAATTTTTGTACCAACCTTTATTATTTGCCATCCTCCCATCATTCCATTAAAATGATAATTATTACCAATCATAGAAATTAGGTGGTCAGAATGATAAAATGCATCGCAACAGATATGGATGGAACTTTAGTTCGTGCAGATCAATCCATTAGTAAAGAGAATATTGAAGCAATTAAAAGAGCACAGCAAGCGGGAATTGAGGTTGTAGTTGCTACAGGCAGATCCTATGAAGAAGCCATGTTTCCATTAAAATCAGCTGGAATCGTTTGCCCCGTCATTTGTATGAATGGTTCTGAAGTAAGGGATCAAAATGGAAAAATAGAAACTTCCATTCCTTTAGATGTAGATACATATCGAAACATTCATCACATTTTACAAGAACAAGATATGTATTACGAACTTTATACCAATCAAGGTACCTTTTCAAACGATTATGAAAAATCTTTATCCGTCATTTCCGATATATTAATGAGTGCTGGACATAAAGCTACATATGAGGAAATCGTTGAAGGTGTAAAAGAACGTTTCGAACGTGGTGGAATTAAATTAGTTCAAAGTTATGAAGAATTGTTACAAAAAGATCAAATTCAATTATTAAAACTGCTAATCTTCTCATTAGATAAGGAAAAATTACAAGAAACCGAACAAAGACTTCAACAATTTTCAAACTTAGCTGTTAGTTCGTCCGGTCATCAAAACCTTGAAGTAACCAATATTAAAGCCCAAAAAGGTGTCGCATTAGAAAAATATGTGATGCAAAAAGGAATCTCATTAAAAGAAACGATGGCTATGGGAGACAGTTATAACGACGTATCTATGTTTGAACGTGTAGGCTTTGCTGTTGCAATGGGCAATGCACCCCAAGATATTAAAGAAATGTGCCATTATATTACCGATCATAACGAAAACCATGGTGTCGCTAAAGCTATTTATAAAGTACTTAATGAAAATTTATAAATAAATAACTATCTACAATAGGAAATGCCAGTGAATCTTTTTTAAAAAGTTCACTGGCTTTGTATTTTAATGAAAAAATTAGGACATCTTGTTATCATTCAGTTACCTAATTCTAATAAATGGATGTTCTATAGTTTAAGCATTAAAACATACATCGATTTTTAAATAAAATTTAAAACGTGAAAACTATTTCATATTCAAGTATTTTAATGCAAGATTTTTTCATTTAACATATTTAACTTTACATCATTAACGTTAACTTGCAAATAATCAAATCAAGTTACAAGATTTTTGTTAATTGGTTCATCCATTTACCCCTGAAACAACGACTTGCAAATAAATCCATTCGAGTTGCAAGATTTCTTTCGACTTACAAGAAAATGTCCGTGAGTTACAAAAAATTTTTCGAAAGTTACAAATTTTTCTTTAACACTTGCAAATACGACATTTTCTAGTTGCAATAATTGATTTAAGAGTTACAAATAATCTTGATTAACTTACAAATTCAATCTCAAAAGTTGCAAATATACATTCAATTGGTCAGGATTGGCGATCGCCAATCCTTTCTCTTTTTGAAAAAACAACCACTTTCAATCAACTTGCAAATAAAACAATATAGGTTGCTAGATTTCCCCACTACTTGTAATACTTTTTCCCCTCAAACCAACAGCTTGCAAATAAAATCAACCTAGTTGCAAGTTTTTGTCGTCTTAAATTCACCATTAACAAATTTTTCATAAAAAGCCGAATATAATGAAAAAAATTAAAGAAGGAGAATTTGAATCCTTCAATTTCTCCTTCTTTCCTCACTTGAAACGATTTTTCTCATCTCATTTTATTCATTGTATGAATATTGATTATTAGCCGTTAATAGTCTTGAAGAAATAGAAAGGATAGCTCCTAAGACTATGGCACAAAATACAAAAGAACCGAAACCTGATCCTCCATTTACAATAAACGAGTACATCCAAACCCCCATACCTTCTGGAGCATATTCTCCCCAGAAGACAATTCCAGCATAAAAATGCCAAATATATCGTGTAATTGTCCCAATAAACATAGCGAAAACAGCTATGGACAAACCTCTTCCTTTTTCCCCATTATTAAATGAGTTTAAAATGGAAGAACTAAAAATACCTGCAAATCCAATACAAGTAAAGGCAATAAAGTATTCAATAATAAACTGATACCAATGGAGAAAATATGCATCACCAGTAATTACTTGTAATAATGACCATAGAAAACCAGATAACATTCCATATTTTACTCCCCAACGAAATGAAACTAAAAAGACTGGAACCATTGCAAAAGAAATAGAAATCCAAGGTCCCAATTTAATGGATGGCAGTAAATCAATGACAAGTGCTAATGCTGCCATAATCGCTGCCTCTAATGATGGTTGTAACTTTTTTGAACGCATAAAAAAACCCCCTATGTTTTGATATTGATCAAACGTTTCCATAGGAGCTTGAAGAAGGCAGAAAAATAGATATTAAACTATTCATCTTCCTTTTCCACAATCCCTACGCTAGAATTAACTAACAGGTTCGAAGGGTCAGAACAAAAATTGTTCACTCTCAGCCTAAGCTCCCCCTGTGGATCCGTTGATTCAATTGTCAATCCTATTATAGTTATTAGATACAGAAATTGAAAGTATTTTTTAAATTTTTTTCATATAATTGTGCAAAATGAATATTCTCTAGTCAAAATGGCATAAAAAGCACATATTTTTATTTGTGAAAAATATTAAATCGTTCCCACACCTCTTCTAAATCTGCTAAATGCTTCTCAATATCTCCTCGTTTTTTTCTTCCGACTGCTGTTATTAAAGCATTAATTAAACTTAGTGGGGCGACAAACGAATCGATAAAAGAAGGCATGTCACTAGGTGCACATAAAGCCACATCACTATATGGAATCAGTGGTGACAATAAATTATCTGTAATCGCAATAATAGTAGAGCCACGATCTTTTGCAAAGCTAACAGCATCAATCGTTGTTTTCGTATATCTTGCAAAACTTAATCCAATGACGACATCATCTTCTTTCAGACGAAATAGCTTCTCCGAAATACCATGAGGATTTCGAATAAGCTCTGTATTCTCGAACAACAAATCTAAATAAAATTCTAAAAATGATCCTAGTGAAACTGCACTTCGATTAGCAATGATAAATATGCGGTTTGCATCTAAAATATATTGCACCGCTTTATGGAAAGAATCCGTATCAAACTGTGATGCCATTGTTTGGATTCGATTTACTTCTTCTTCAAACATTTCATATACAGCTTTATCTTCGGAAGAATATACGTCATCCGATAATTTCAAGCGCTCAACGGTGGTAAGTTGGCGCTTAACAGTCTCTTGCATTGCTTTTTGCCAATCTGGATAACCATCGTATCCTAAAAAAGTAGCAAAACGTACAACTGTCGCTTCACTAACCCCCACCGTTTTTGCTAACTTTCCAACTGTGAAAAAAGGAACTGAGTCTGTATTATTTAAAACAAAACGAGCGATTTTCCGTTGTGATTTACTCATATCGGGCAATTTTTCTGCGATTTTTCTGTATACTTCGTTCATCTAACTCCACCTTAATTCGTCTATTCGTCTTTTTTACCATTATATAATGTTTAACACTCGACGAATAGCGATTTCATGAGCTTTTATTGTATTTTTAATATCTTCATCCGTATGAGCAGTTGAAAGGGAATAACGATTTAATGGTTTCGTATAAACTCCTAAACGTAATAATTGTTCATCAATAGCTTTGCGCAATTTCGTATTTGCTTTTTTCATATCCCGATAATTTTCTATCGGTTGTTCTGACAAGACTATATTAAAAATACTTCCCATTCCAATAGCTTTCATTGGAATTTTATAGTGACGATAGAGAGATTCCAAGCCATTCTTTAATTTTGTTGTCTGTGAAATGAGGTGGTTCATTACTTCTTTATCTTTTAATACATTTAATGTGGCTAATCCTGTAGCTAATATGGTCGGATGTCCGTTGTATGTTCCACTATGGAAAACAATATCTGTCTTTCCTTCATTTCCTCCTCCATTAGAAAAAATATCTTTTCCAATGCTCGGATCCATTTGAATCATAATCTCTCGCTTTCCTCCTACGGCACCGATTGGAAACCCTCCACCTAACACTTTTCCAAGCGCTGTTAAATCTGGTTTGATTCCATATATGTTTTGGCCCCCACCATACGTCATGCGAAATCCGGTTTTTACTTCATCAAAAATCAAGACGATCCCTAATTCTTCTGTCAATTTTCTTAATTTATGCATAAACCACTCATTTGCAGGTATAAATCCGGCTTGCACTGGTTCAAGAATTACTGCAGCAATTTCTTCTTTTCTTTGTCTTAAAATGGTTTCAGTTGCATCGATATCATTAAATGGCAATATTATCGTTTGATCAATAATTTCTTTTGGAATCCCTTTTGATTCAGGAACAGAATTAGGCATTTTTTCACTACCAGCTTCTTCAAGCTCTGGATTGACGCTTACTAGTACTTGATCATATCCACCATGATAATGTCCTTCAAATTTGGCAATAGCATATTTGCCTGTATAACTTTGTGCAAGGCGAATCGCTAATAGTGTAGCTTCTAAACCAGAATTCGTAAAACGTACCATCTCAATACTAGGAATGGCAGAGACAAGTTCATTAGCCATTCTTAGTTCCAACTGATGTGGAGCTCCAAAAACAGACGTACCACATGCCATAAATTGCTCTTGTACACTTTCAATCACTTTCGGATGTCCATGCCCTAAAATTAAAGCACCATAACATAATAAATAATCAATATATTCATTCCCATCCACATCCATTATGTGGCTACCATTTGCTTTTTCCATAAAAATTGGATATGGCGCAAAATATTTAATATTTGCACTAACTCCTCCTGGTATTACTTTCTTGGCTTTTTCAAACATTCTCAATGAACCTTTTGTATCAAATTCAGCTTTCTTCGAATAACTAAGCTGCACAAAAGGACACCCCTTTCATAATTTACATTTAATTTGAAATTTTTATTTCATTATATTCATTATATTGAAATATATCAACACATTTTAGATATTTTTACTTCATTTTTATTTATTTTTTGAAATAGTTTTTTCATAAATGGACGATAAATCAAAAAACAGGTTAAAAATGAAATTTATATAAGGATAATGGGGAAATTTAGGGGTTCCATCTCTCTTTAAATCATTAAATTTCAATTTTTTTGCTCGATTTCCAAATTTGAGGAGGGAGGGAAAATGATTGGTTATTTACACAAGTCAACATACTTGCAAAATTTATTTGCAAGTAGAAAATCAAGAGTGATTTTGTGAAGTAAGTAATTGAAAAATTTTGCAACTCAAATCGATTTTTTTGCAAGTTAAATATTCGTAGTCGATTTTTTCCAAAAAAAGTTAGGATTGGTCGTGGCCAATCCTAACCAATTGGATGTATATTTGTAACTTTCGAGATAGAATTTGCAAGTTTGAAAGGTGTATTTGCAACGTTCGAAATGATATTTGCAACTCGAAAAAATGAATCTTGCAACTGTGTGGAATATATTTGTAACTATGAAAAAATTATTTGTTACTCATGGACATTTTCTTGTAAGTCGGAATAAAATCTTGCAACTCGATTGGATTTATTTGCATGGCGATGGTTCGAGGATGACTTTTATAACCAAGTGATTCAAAATCTTGCAACCGCAAATTGATTCGTTGGAAATTTTTTATTCAATTGTTTAAAATATTTTCCATTCATATGGATATATTGGAACATTGATTGTTCAAGAATAGATAATTTTTTAAAATCGAGTAGGAGGGAGCGATTAACTCCCGTCCTCTCACACCACCGTACGTACGGTTCCGTATACGGCGGTTCAATTAAGATAATTGACGCAAGTCTTTATAACTTCCGTGAATAGCTGTTCTCTTTATGCCAGTGGTCACTCCACCCTCCAAGAGGTCT